>CAZEAV010000217.1:0-5398 GCA_964510215.1 uncultured Iamiaceae bacterium | reverse complement strand
CGGGTGACGCCGTCCTGATCGACGCGGCGAACGAGCACGAACTCCTGCTGGAGCTCGCCCACGATCTCGGCGTCCGCCGGGTGTTGGAGACCCACGGCCACTGGGACCACATCCAGGCGATCCCCGAGATGCGCGACGCTGGCTATGGCGTCGCGGTGACTGCCGAGGACGCGGCCATGCTGCCCTCTTATGACACTACCCTCGACGACGACGTCGTGATCGAAGTCGGCGACCTGGCACTGCACACGATCCACACGCCGGGCCACACCCCCGGGTCGATCTGTTTCCGGCTCGACCACGCGCCGATCCTGTTCTCCGGCGACACCCTGTTTCCGGGCGGCCCGGGAAACACCTCACTGGAGGGTGGCGACTTCGAGGCGATCATCACCTCGATCGACCAGCGCCTGTTCGCCACCCTCGGCGACGAAACCGTGGTGATGCCGGGCCACGGGCTGGACACCACGATCGGCACCGAGCGGCCACATCTTCACGAGTGGATCGAGCGAGGCTGGTAGCCACGCCGCTCGGGCCGCGGCACCCGACCGCACCGCGTCGGGCAGTCGGCCGAATTCGTCGAAACGTGTGACCCGGTCGGTCAGTGCGTGTCGTCGATGGCGTGCTCGACCTTGGGATCGGTCAAATGACTCACCGCGGTTCGCCCATAGTCCACGACTGTTGCAACGGGGTCGATCACCCAGCCGCCACGCTCCTGGCGCATCACCAGGTGGGCGTCGGTGATCCCGAGATCGGCGAGGCTGATTCCCGAATCGCCGAGCATGTCCGTCAGGCATCCTCGGCCGCTGTCCGGGGCCGAGGCGTTTGCGGCCGGATCGTAGGTGCTCCCCCATTCGATGCACCGGCCGTTCCACGAGAACGAGTCGGTTTCTGTGGGACACATGCTCGGGTCGGGGGCAACGTCACCATTACCGGATTCGACCGCATTTCCAGGTCTATTTGCCGGGTGACCCTGGAACCCTTCGATCGTGTGCCCATCACCGTCCACACCCCCCTCGATTTCGACCGAGCCGTAGCAGAATTGGGACTTGACGTCGACCTTCAGTGAATCGATCACCGCGTACGTGAGGTCACCATTGCGTCTCGTGGAAACCGACAGGTCTCGGTAGGACGCACCACAGCCGTCGCACTGGGCGGACAAGCCTTCGAACGGTGCGCCCTCGGACGGGTCCGGGCCGCCGGGAACGTCCGATCCGCCGGAGGTGACCGTGCCGTCCTGTCCGGCCGAGGATTCAGAGCTCTGGATGTCGGCGGAACTGCCCAGGAAAGTGCCGAACCCCGAGGCGAACGACTTGCCGTACACCCGGAACGCCCGGGTCTCGGCTTCGGGCAGCAGACCTGTCAGGGACGGTCCGCCAGAGTTGCCCGTGTTCGCCTCGGAGATCGCTGCGTCGAGCACCGACTTCACGGCGTCGGTCGGCGACGACGCGGGTGGGCCGGGCCGAGGGGTGTCGTCGAAGCGGCCGGCAGGCAGGTCCATGGTCTCGACCGCGTATTCCCCCACGGTCATGGCGATGCTGATGTACCAGCGACCGTTCTCCTTCACCAGGACGAGGAACGGGTCGATCACCTTGCCATCCATGGACGTGACGCGCAGGTCGGCCATGTCCGCCGAATCCGACGTCGGCTCCGGACCCCGACCGCCATCGTCCTGCAATCGTCGGGCAACCCCGTCGGGAAGCTTCTCGGGATGGGTCGCGTAGGAAAGCCGTCCCTGCTCGAAGGACACTTTCGCGTACCGTTGGGCCGAGTCGAGGTAATCGACCCGGAACTTCACGTCGTCGACCGAGATCGTGAGCGCGCGAAGCGCGCCCGGCACGTCGATGTCGGCGCCTTTTCGAGCCTGGGTGACCGCGGTCTGATAGAGCGAACCGAGGCCCGGAACTTCTCCGGGATCCAGAAGGGCGATCGCCGCCGCGGGGTCGACGCCGGTCATGGCATCGCTCAGACGCTGGACGAGGTCGTCGGGGCTCGTCGCTCCTGCCGAGGTTCCGTTCATTCCCCGGATGACGAACACGGCCACGACGAGCAATGCCGCGACACCCACCGCCCCGATGCCGCGCCCCAGGCGGGACCGTCCATTGGCGCTCCCTCGTGGACGGCCGGCGTCCGGGGGGTCCGAGGATGTCGCCGTGTCGTATTCGGGCCATTCGCTCGCCGTCGGAACCGGCACGGCTCCATCCAGGGGCGTTCCGCACCGGGGGCATTGGTGCGATGCGCCGAGCGGCGTCGACTCCGTGTCACAGACGGGACACTTCATGGCCCTCTCCTTTCGGCGGCTCACCATGGCGCTCACGGTCCCGGTGAGGCAGGCCTCATGCCTCCGGCCCCGACAGTACACCTCGCGGTGCCCGGTGTCGCTCCAATCGGTCGAGCAGCCGGCCCATGGCGATTCCCAGCCCGACGACGACGACCCCGGCCATCCCGAGCCAGAGCGCCGGGCCCAGGCCACCGAAAACCTGCCACGGGCCCTGGGTGACCAGCACCGAAACGGACGCCGCCGCGGCCAACCAACCGATCCCCCGGACCACGAGGCCGGGCCGGGTCGGCAACGCCTCGGAGATCAGGATCATCGCCCCACCGATGGCAGGGACATAACCGAACACGCCGACCCAACGTGGTATGGGCATCGGAAGGTTCCCGGCGAGAAGAAGGTCGAAGAGTTCGTGGAGTGAAATCGTCGAACCGGTGCCGTTGTCGGCGGGCGGACGGGTGATCGAAACCACGAGCAGCAGGGCACCGGCGGCGCGGACGACCGGAGGCACCCATGCCGGGCCTCGACCAGTGCGTCTCGTCATCTCAACGATTCGGCGCCGTGCCGGGGGTGTTGGTGAACGGCGCATACGCGCGGCACGGCTCGCCGCGCATGCCTTTGCACTCGGCCGGCAACGGGTCGGGAACGTCGAAGCCTCCCACGACACCGAGCAGCAGCCGTGAGGGCATGTCCGGGGAGATCGCGAACGAATCGGTCACCTCGTGCTTCGGGTGCAACAGGTCGAACGCCCAGGACGGCTGGTCGCCTCCCGGGGCCTCGATCGAGACCCGCAGCCGGGAACCTTTCCGGTACACGTGGCCCTGGGTGTAGAGGGGAATGTGCACCTCGGTCCACTTCCCGGTGGGCAGTGGGGCGATGTCGGATCTGCGGGCCGACAACACCGGCTGGAGCGGGCTGGACCGCTTCGGGTCCAACTTGCGGTACGAGGCGCGCAGCCAACCGTTCTGCACGAAGATTTCCTTGCCGTCGGGTCGCACCTCGGAAACCGTGACCTGCAGGTCGGTGTCCGGCGCGGTCGATCGCAGCCAGGTGTCCACCGAACCACCCCCGAAGGTGACCACGTCCTCGGGCAGCGGATCGGTCACGAACGCGACGGCCTTGCCCTGCACCAGGGGTTTCCAGTCATACGGAGGTTCCGCGGACCACACGGCGCCGACCTTGTCCGAGGCGATGGACGTCCGTGGCCGCGCCTCGGGATCCCACTCGAAGGACACCGAGGAGGCCGAGGTCGGCTTGCTCCGCCCGAGCGTACCGTGGGGACCGAAATAGAACGGCGTGGCTTTCACGTGATCCGACAACGACGAGAAGCCGGCGCTGAACCGGGCCAGCGGCGCGCCAGGGGAATCCGTACCGTGGCCGTTCTCGAAGAGCACCTGGATCTTGGGCAACGCCGCGAACGTCGCCTTTGCCTCGGCGACGCTCGACGCATCGGCCACCGGGTCGTCGGGCATCTTCACGCCCGGCACCTTCATCTCGGTGGCATAGATGGCCGGCGCGAAGTTCTTCAGCGTGGTCTGGTCCGGCACCCGGTCCGCGACGTAGAGCTCCAGCAGGTCGAAGGATCGCTGGAGTTGTACCGGATCGATCGAGTCGATGTGGGTCCCGTTGGTGAACGTCGCATGGAACACCTCGGCGGAAGTGAAATCATCGGCCAGGAACGGGCAGTATCCGCCGGTCTCCTCGTCGGTGAACTGGCAGTTCAACACGGTGGGTACGTCGATCTTGCCGACGAAGTTGGCAAGCGTCAGCGGGTCGACGATCGAGGGAACCGAGGTCTTCACCCGGTGGATCTCATCCACCAGGTTCACCGCCTGGGAATGGAGCTTCTGGTTGGCTTTGCAGGTCGTATCACCCGCTTTGATGCGCTTGTACGCCCAGGGCTGACCGGTCTTGGCGGTCGCCGGTTCGGCATCGTGGTCGCGGCCCGCGGCCCAACTGAGCGCGAAGCCGTTGTTGAGCATCCCACCCGGGTACAACGTGGTCATCACCCCTGCCAGAACCGAATCGGGAGTGATGGCGGCGAGGTGCGGCGGATTGGTCTGGGCGACGAAGAGTTGGCTGAACCCGCCGTAGGACACGCCGACCATGCCGACCTTGTGGTGCAGGGCCCAGGGTTGCCGGGCGACGGTTTCGATGACGTCGTAGCCGTCCAGGATCTGATTGCGATCGAAGAAGTCGAAAGCCCCGCCCGAACAGCCGGTTCCGCGCATGTTCACGTCCACGACCGTGTACCCCAGGACGTTCCAGACGGGCGCCACGCTCGACTCGCCACTGCCCGGCTTGGCGTAGGCGTAGCCGGAGTACTCCACCACCGTCGGATACGGACCGCCCGACTCGGGGCCACCCGGGTGCACGTTGACGGCGAGCTTGGTCCCGTCGCGCACGGTCACGTACCCATAGCCCCCGTCTTTCAGCTTCTTTCCGTGCGCGTCGTACCCGGTGGGCAGTTTCTGGTCATAGATTTCCGTACTCGCCGGCGCGGGCCGATCGGACAACACGGTCACCGCCGTGGATCGGGAGTCGTGGTCGGTGACCCGGTAGTGACCGCCCGGCGCGACGTGGCGGAAGACCAGGCTGCCGTGCGAATCGGCCCGGTGCCGCTGGAGGGCATTGCCGGCATCGTCGCGCAGCGTGAGCAACGTTCCTGGTTGTGCGTCGGTGACCGACACCTCCCCCACCGACCCGCCGACGTGGAACGTCGCCGCCGTCAGATCCTTCGATGACGAGCACGACGCCGTGACCGCCGCCACCAGCGCCACGACGATGAGCGCCGGAAGTATCCGCCGGCGCGACGTCCGGCTCCGGAGCTCGTGCATGGCAATCCCCTTGGTCGACTTCTGCGGCGAGGATCGGTCATCCGGCGGATTCGGTCCTGGCATCGCCTCGAACGGGCAACCTAGTGGAAGATGGGTCGCGGCATCACCCGATGCACACGCCGGCATCTGTGTGGCGGTACGTTGTGGCCATGCGGCTGGGGGGCGACCTGTTCGTCGGACGGACCGACGAGACCCACACGCTCGACTCGGCCTGGACCGAGGTGCGGTCGGGCCGCTCCAGAGTCGTCTGGATCGAGGGGGAATCCGGCATCGGCAAGACCACGCTGCTGCG
>CAZEAV010000216.1:5170-5404 GCA_964510215.1 uncultured Iamiaceae bacterium | reverse complement strand
GCTGCCTTTGCCACCGCGGTGGCCCTGCCCAGGGTCTCCGTAACCGCACAACGAGTGTTCGTCGGAACTGCCACCACCCGAGCCGCCCGACTCGCCGGCACCACTCCCGCCGGCACCACCCCCGCCGGCGCCGCCGCCCAATGTGAAGAATTCTTGCGTGCTGAAGGTCAGTGAGCTGGTGCCGCCGTGGCCGTACCCGCCGTCGGCGACGGTGCCCGCAGCGCCGGCGGCCCC
>CAZEAV010000216.1:0-5160 GCA_964510215.1 uncultured Iamiaceae bacterium | reverse complement strand
TCCTCGCCGCCGCCGCCGGCGACGGTGACGGAGTAGGTTCCCGGCCCGACGTCGGTCTGGGTGCCGGTGACCACTCCACCTGCACCGCCTCCGCCGTCGCCGCCGGCGCCGCCGCCGGCGACCACGAGGTAGTCGACGGCGATGCTGCCTTTGGGCAGCGTGGTCGCCGACGGCGGGGCCGATGTCGGGGTGGGTGACGCGGCTGCGGCGACGCTTGGCAGCGTGACCACGGCGACGGCAGCGGCGGCGGTGGCTCCGCCGAGTTGGAGGACGCGTCGTCGGGTCCAGGTGGTGGTGGCCACGATGCCCAGTTCGACCAATCCGGCCATTGGGGTCACCAGCTCGTCGGGAACCTCGTCGCATCCGGCGCGGGCCAACGCGAACGCGTCGGCCTGTGGACCGGTGAGATGGAGCACCCCGTCGTGGCCTGGTACGAGCACGAGGAATCCGTCGTCGACAGTTTCGACGTGCAGGCCGTTGGTGCAGGTGAAGTTCATGGGTACCCCTCTGGTCGACCTATGAGGATCGTGAAGCGACAAAGCGTGGATTGAGCATACCACCGGGCCTGTGCGGAGGCCGGCTGACGGGTGTGCGCGGGTGAGTCGCTCGTCGTCCCACGAGTCGGTCAGCTACGCGACTGCGGCGCGGAAGCGTCCGAACGCGTCGCCGGGGAGCGGGTCGACGAGCTCCCACACGATCTGGATCGGGCGTTCGGACCGGTGGCGGACGTAGTTCGCTCGTCCCGCGCAGAAGTACGGCCGGGTCCGGCCGGAGAGGTCGCGCTTGGTGGAGCGCACGAACAACACGACGTTGGTGCCGTCTTCGCGCTGGTTCAGATACCGCCGGCCGACCTTGCCGGCGGCGCTGGTCGTCGACTGAGTTTCCCAGTGGAACATTCGGTCGCTGATCGCGTAGTCGCGGTAGCGGGTCGTCGGGGAGTATTCCCGTTCGGACTTCTCCAAGGTGATGAACAGCAGGTCGGTGCGGGTGGCCTCGTGCCAGTACACCCCGGTCTGCAACGGCAACGGCCGGGCAACCGTGGAGGCGCCGAACCCGGCCAGGATCTCCTCACGGGTATAGGTGCCGTGCACCTCGAGCGGAATCGTGTCGAGGACACCGAGGGGTCGGGTCAGGTGCGTCACGCGGTCCGCCAGCAGCTCGAGCATCTGAATGAGTTCGTGCCGCAGTGCGTCGTAACGCCACAACTGGTGGGCGGCGTCGTCGAGTGAGGCGAACGTGCCCTTCTTGGGATTCAGGATGCTGAGGAGCAGGCCGTTGAACTGGCGCGCTCGACGCTCAGTCAATGCCGAGGCCGGCACTGGGCTCGCTGGGGACAGCAGAGATAAGTAGGCGTCGATGCGACCCGGGTCATCGACGTGCAACAGCCGTGCGACACCACGCCCGACGGCGGCTTCTCCGTCGGGCGCCGGTGCATCGTCCACATTCGCGGCCCGACGCATCTCGGTGAAGGTGTGGCCGCCGCGGTAGATGTCCTCGAGGTCAAGGCCGGTTTCGGCGAGGTACGCCGCCAGCGACACGTCGCCGAGCGATCGGAGCTCGGCGACCCGGTCTGGCCATCGTTCTGGCAGCGCGGCCTTGATGTTCGCAAGTACCACCTGCTTCGCCGCCTCGTCGAGGTGGAGCTCGCAGCCCGCGGGCAGATACGGAAAGTCGTCCCGCACGTTGGCTTCGAGTTCAACGTGTGAACCGCCGACCATGCCGCGGTAGCGCTGATCGAACCGGAACTGGCTGGACTGGTGGCCGACGAAGTCGAGCACCGTGCACACGTTCTTGCCCGGCGATCGACGCAGCCCGCGGCCGAGTTGCTGGAGGAACACGGTTGCGCTTTCGGTCGGGCGCAGTAGCAGTACGGTGTCCACCGCCGGGACGTCGACGCCTTCGTTGAATACGTCCACCGAGAACAGCACCTGCACCTTGCCCGCGCGCAGGTCGGCGAGCGCCTGATCCCGGTCGGCCTTGGCGGTGTTGGCCGACACGACCCGGGCGTTGATGCCGGCCTCGTTGAACCTGCGGGCCAGGAACGCACAATGTGCGATCGTCGTACCGAACCCGAGTGCCCGCATCGACCGGGGGTTGCCGACCTTGCGTTCGATCGCGTGAAGGACCTTGGACACCCACACGTGATCGGCGGTGTAGAGATTCGTCAACTCGGTTTGGTCGTAGCCGCGCCCCGCGCGCCAGGTCACCTCGCGCAGGTCGGTCCCGTCGAAGATGCCGTAGTAGTGAAACGGCGCGAGCAGGTCCTGCTCCAGGGCATCCCACAGGCGCAGCTCGATGGCCATGCGGCCGCCGAACCACTTGAGGATGTCCAGACCGTCGGACCGCTCCGGAGTTGCGGTGAGCCCCAGCAGTTGTCGTGGTCGGAGATGGTCGAGCAGCGCGGTGTAGGTGGGCGCCGCCGCGTGGTGGAACTCATCGATGACCACCACGTCGAAATGATTCGGATCGACACCTGACACGTCGTTGGCCGACAGCGACTGCACCGAGGCGAACACGTGATCCCACCGGGTGGGCTGGGAACCGCCCACCCAGAGCTCGCCGAAATCGCCTTCGCGCAGGACGTGGCGGAACGTGTCGCGTGACTGGGTCAGGATCTCTTTGCGCTGCGCCACGAACAGCAGTCGGGACCGGCCGAACACCGTGCGCAACTGCCGGTAATCCAGTGCCGCGACGACCGTTTTGCCGGTCCCGGTTGCCGCGACGACCAGATTGGCGTCGCGCCCGCGCTGGCGCTCCAGGGTGAGCTGCTCGAGGATGTGGCGTTGGAAGGGGTATGGCTCGATCGCAAAGGGCGTCGCGATCGAATCATCGATTATCTGCGCGGTGGCCCGCTCGAACTGTTCGGCATCGAAAGGCTCGAAATGCGGGTCAGCCCAGTAGGTGTCGAAGATCCTTGAGAAGCCCTCGATCAGGTCCGGGTTCCGGGGCTCTGCCGCCCGCACGTTCCATTCCCGACCGGTGACCTGTGCTGCGAAGGTCAGATTGGATGAGCCGATGTAGACCGTCGAGAACCCGGAGGAACGGTGGAAGCACCAGGCTTTCGCGTGCAGGCGAGTGCTGGTCACGTCATAGGACACCCGGACCTGCGCGCCCAGCTCGACCAGCGCCTTGAGCGCCCGTGCCTCGGTGCTGCGGGTGTAGGTGGTCGTGATCACCCGCACCGGCTTGCCCGAAGCGACGTGGCGGCGGAGCGGTTCGATGAGGTCCCGGATGCCGGTCCAGCGGATGAACGCGAGGACGATGTCGATGGCGTCGGCCGATTCGATCTCTTCGGCGATCTCCCGACCGACCGACGCCTGGCCCGGCGCGTTCGCCATCAGCACCGTGTCGCGTACCGGAGTGAGGGGCCGACGCGCCGGAATCGGTTCGCCGATCGGGTCGCGCCGCTCGATCGCCACGAGGCGGTTCACGTGCGCGTTCAGCGCCCGGCCGGCGGGCTCGAATCCTTCGGTCGTCTCGTGCAGCAGGCCGAGAATCTGCGCGGTGAACTCGACGGCCGCGTCGCGCCGGTCGTCGTCGTGCACCGCCGCCAGCGCCTCGGCGACCCAGGATGCCACGACCTCGCCGACCCGGTCGGGCAGCTCGGCCTCAGGCGTAGCCGCCAAGGCAGCGTGGAGACGACGTTCATCGATGACGGCGAGCTTCTCGGTGAGTGCGCCGTCGACGAGCGTGTCGTAGATCCCGGGTTCCAGGTCGTCCCCCCGTTCGCTCACGGCGCCCATTGTCGCGTACCTGAACAGCCACGACGATCCGCTGCAGGTGCATTGCGGGGCTTGGAGCTCGCGCCGCACGAGGCGCGGCGCGGGTTCTAAGCTGACGGGTCGTCAGAAACGGTTGCGTGGTTCGGTCACATCGAGCGACCCGCGCCATGCGGAGCGAGGAGATCCCGAACATGCTCGATGGTCGCAACATCTGGGAACTGGTCACCAAAAGGGCGGCCGAGTCGCCCGAAAAGGTCATGACCATCGACGAGGCCGGGGTCGAGATGACCTACGGCGCCTACCGGGACGCGGCCGAACGGGTCGCCGCCGGGCTCGCCGCCGAGTACGGCATCGGTGCCGGCGACGTCGTCACTTGGATGCTGCCCACCTGGCATTCGTCGCTGGTGCTGACCGCCGCGCTGTGCCGCCTGGGCGCCATCCAGAACCCGATCATCCCGATCTACCGCGACCGCGAGGTCGGCTTCATCACCAACCAGGCCGGCACCAAGTTGCTGATCGTCCCGGGGGAGTGGAAAGGGTTCGACTATGTGGCGATGGCCGAAGGGGTGCGCGAGGCGAACGGCACCGACATGGCGATCCTCAGTGCCACGCCCGACCTGCCCGAAGGCGACCCGGCCACCCTGCCCGCCGCCCCCGAGGCGCCCGCGACCCGGTCCGACGAACCGGTCACCTGGCTGATGTACACCTCGGGCACCACGTCGAACCCGAAGGGCGCCCAGCACTCCGACGGCGACATCATCGTCACCGCCCGGGGCATGTGCGATTGCCTGGGATGTGTGGAAGGCGACCGCAACCTGATGGCGTTTCCGGTCACCCACATCGCCGGGGCGATCTGGCTGTGTTCGTCGTTGATGTACCCGCTCTCGAACGTGATCACCGAAGGCTTCAACCCGACCGAGACCCCGGCACTGGCCTCCCGCAACGACGTGACCATGGCGGGTTCCGCGACGTTCTTCCACATGGCCTACCTCGCCGCGCAACGTGAACACGGCGCCGAGAAGCTGTTTCCGCACCTGCGCAACTGTCCCGGAGGGGGTGCCCCCAAGCCGCCCCAGTTGCACTATGACATCCAGGCCGAATTGGGCGGCCAGGGCATCATCTCGGGTTGGGGGCTCACCGAAGCGCCGATCCTGACCATGAGCCATGTGCGTGACCCCGACGAGAAGCTCGCCAACACCGAAGGCCGGGCGATGCCGGGGGTGCAACTGCGGGCGGTGTCACCCGCGAGCGGCCAGGTCGTCGGCGCCAACGAAGAAGGCGAACTGCAGGCCAAAGCACCCCAGCTCATGCGGGGCTACCTGGACGAGTCACTGAACGCCGACGGCTACGCGGAGGGTTGGTTCCGAACCGGCGACCTCGGGGTGATCGACGAGCAGGGCTATGTGCGGATCACCGGACGGCTCAAGGACGTCATCAT
>CAZEAV010000215.1:0-5413 GCA_964510215.1 uncultured Iamiaceae bacterium | reverse complement strand
AGATCCACCTGCCGGAGCTGCAACCGGGATCGTCGATCATGCCGGGCAAGGTCAACCCGGTCCTCGCCGAGGCAGCCACCCAGGTCGCGGCGAGGGTGATCGGCAACGACGCGGCCATCGCGTTCGGAGGATCCCAGGGCAACTTCGAGATGAACGTGTACGTGCCGATGATCGCCGACGCGTTGCTGGAGTCGATCCAGCTACTGGCGAACGTGGCACGGGTGTTCGCGGAGAACTGTGTGGCAGGGATCGAAGCCGACGTCGAGCGTTGCCAGACGCTGGCCGAGGCGTCCCCGTCGATCGCCACGTCGTTGAATCCGTTCATCGGGTACGAAAAAGCGGCGGATCTGGTGCATCAGAGCATCGAGACGGGTCGCAGTGTGCGCGAACTCGTGCGTGAAGCCGGGTTGTTGAGCGACGAGGAGATGGATCGGGCATTCGACCTGCTGGGCCAGACCCGTGGCGGACTCGCCTGAACCGGCGCCCGACCGTCCGACGAGTAGGCTCGGTGGTCCCGCCCGATCTCTAGGAGTCCACGATGACCATCGCACTGCTCGGCGCTTCCGCCGGATTCGACATCGTGGTCATTCTGCACCTGGTGTTCGTGGTCGTCGCGTTCGCCCCGGCATTCGTCTGGCCGGTCCTCAATCGACAACGTCGCACCGAAGCAGCCGACGCCGGCGTGCCGGACGGTCAGCGCCGCTCGATTTCCGCCGAGGCGGTCGGCCGGCTGATCGATCCCATGATGCACGGCGGCTCGCTGGTGCTCGCCGGCCTGTTCGGAGTGCTTGCGGTGGTCGCCTCCAACGACGTGTTCGAGTTCTCCCAGACCTGGATCTCGATCGCCTTCGTGCTGTGGTTCCTCATGCTGGGGCTGTTCTTCGCCGGACTCATCCCGGCACAGCGCGCCATCCGTGACGGCAAACCCGACGGGGACCAGCGCATCGCCATGTGTTACGGCGGGATGCACCTGCTGCTGCTGCTCCAGATCATCGTGATGGTCTGGAAACCGGGCCTGTAGCCACCGCAGCGACCGAGGTCGGGGGTACCCTCGGGTGCGTGCACCCGATCGAGTACCTGCGGTTCCTCGCCCGGGAGGGCGAAGGGGACCCGGATCGCCTCGTCCCCGACGCCGCGGACGCGCTGGCGGCCATGAACGGCGACCGTCGCTCCCTGGTGCTCGTGTGTCGCAAGCTCATCGAACACCAGCCCGCGTGCGGGCCGCTGTGGTGGCTGTGCGGGCGGGCGTTGACGGCCCGTGACCTCCGCCGCGATCTGGAAGCCGCCGTGCGCGCATTCCTCGACGACACCACCGAGCTGCAACTCTCGCTGACGCTCACCGACACCGATCCCGAGTCCCCGCCCGAAGTGCTGCGCGCCACGATGGTCGGCCCGTCGTTCGCGCTCGTGAGGAAGTCCGGGTGGTCCGGAGGCGGCGCGGAGGGGCCTGGAGGGTCGAGCAGACCGGCGTGGGTCACCGCGGGGGTGGGAGCGACCGTTCCCGAGCGCATCCAGAACCTGGCGCTGGAGATGAGTGCAGACCAAGGCGATGCACCGTCACGTTCACCACAGCGTGTCAGACCGGTTCCACTGACACACATCGACCAGGTGATCCGACCGACCGGAGCGTTCACCGCGGACCACGCGGTCCGTGAACCGGACGTGACGCTGGTGCCCGAATTGCTTCCCCGCGGCTGAGACCTGCGCCCTCAGGTGTCGCTTCGGCCCCGCAGTCGTGCGACCAGGCGTGCCACCATGCCGGCGTCTGCTCCGACGTGCGCCAGCTGTCGCGCGTGGGCGAACCGGACACGGCGCAGCCGCTCGATCGGCGCGTCGTCGAGGGGCTCGAGTTCGTCGGGGGTGCGGCCGGTCGCCCAGGCGAGCAACAGATCGGCCAGAGCCGGGTTGCGGGCCAGAACCGGGCCGTGGAGGTAGGTGCCGATCACGCGACCCTGTCGTGCGCCTTCGATGCGAGGGCCCCGGACACCGTTCCCGGTTCCGACCTCGACGGTGCCGAGCGGGGCCGCGTCTGGCCCCAGCATGGTGACCCCGGCGTGGTTCTCGTATCCGGTCAGCCGCCCCAACCCCGGCTCCGAGCCCGTCACGGTGCCGGTGTCGACGACGACCTCGCCCACGATCCTGGACCCCTGGCCACGGGTGGAGGTGGCATCGAGCAGCCCCAGCCCCGGTACCGCCACCTCGTCGGAGCCGGCGAAGGAGGCGCCCATGATCTGGAATCCGGCGCAGACCGCGAGGACCGCTGCGCCACGGCCGATGGCGCGGTGCAGCGCTCCCGAATCGTTCAGGAGCCGCGCCGCCCGGGACTGGGGTCCGTCCTCGCCGCCGCCGATCACGTAGATGTCCCCGTCGTCGGGCACCTCATCGCCGGCCGCGACGTCGATCCTGTCCGCGTCGAAACCTCTGGCGCGGGCGCGCCGTACCAGGACGGTGGCGTTGCCGCCATCGCCGTAGGTCCCGAGCAGGTCGCCGTACAGCGACACCACCCGCACCGCGTCGTCGCCACGCACCGGGCCATCGTTGCCGGTGGCGGCGCTCACAAGGCCGCCAGCGTGTCGGCGAACGCCGTGTAGTTGGCGACGAGATCCGCCGGACCCGCCGCCAGGCTCCGCACCGCCTCCAGGGCCGGGCCGGGAACACAGGTGTGGTCGACCCCCGCGTAGTGCAGCCGGACACTGAGGTCCTCCGCGCGCTCCCCGGCGGCGACCACCGATCGTCCGGCAAGTCGTTCCATCTCCACGTCGTAGAGCCATGACGGGTCCCTGCCGTCCGCCACCCGTGCGTTGATCGCCAACACCACCGGCGTGGGCGGCGGCTGGAGGATCTCCAGCGCCGACTGCCAACCGGCAGGATTCTTGGCCATCAGCAGCCGGACGCGTCGGTCGCCGAGCTGCACGGTGCGGTAGCGACCCTCGACCTGATCGGTGGTTTCCATCGCCTGCGCGGCGACCGTCGGGTCGGTACCCACGATGCGGGCCGCGGTGAGCGCGAGGGCCGCGTTGGCGACGTTGAACGCGCCGGGCAGTGCCAAGGACACCGGCACCGTGACCTCGCCGCGGGGGTCGTGGAACACCACGAGATTGCCGTCGATTGCCACGTCAGGAGTCGGACGCGCCAGATCGCATCCACTGCAGCGCCACGTGCCTTGGCCGCGCTCGATCGAACTCGTACATTCGGGGCACACCCCGGCATCCGCGGTCCACGGTGACCCTGCCGCCACCCAGGTCACGTCGTTCAGACCCGCGGCGCTCCATGCCACCAGTGGATCGTCCGCGTTCGCGACGACCTGCGGGCGGTGGCCGTTCGCCGCGAGGTCGACGAACATCGAGCGCCAGCGCTGCGCGAGGATCCGGACCTCGCCGTAGCGGTCGAGCTGGTCGCGACTCAGGTTCCCGAGCACGACCACGGCAGGCCGCAACTCGACGGCGACCTTGGCAAGCGTCGCCTCGTCGACCTCGAGGACCGCGCCGGGATTCTTCAGGTCCGCGGCGAGCGCGGCGGCGATCCCGGTGCGCAGGTTCGACCCTCGGGCGTTGGTGAGCACCGGAGCGTCCACCGACAGCGCCGCATGCAACAGGCGGGTCGTGGTGGTCTTGCCGTTCGTCGCCGAGATCGTGATGATCCGCCTGTGGTGTGCGAGATGACCCAACAGCTCCGGGTCGAGCCACAACCCGACGTGGCCGCCGAGCACCGAACCGCCCCGCCCGGCCCGGCGCGCCGAGCCGGCGACACCCCGCATGGCCAGAGCGGTGGCACGGAGGCGGAGCGGCGGTCGGAGGTCGGCAGGGGAGCTCGTCATGGCGAGTGGGGCGGTGATTGCGCACGGTGAGGTGCGTCGACTCACCTAATGTGCGCGGTCGTGGGTTCGGAAAGGACACCGAGCGACGACGGGGACGTCGAGACCGCCGGCACCGCCGTCGGCCTCACGGTGGAGGACACTACCGACCACGACGTGGCCGGCGACGATCCCACGTCGGTGCAGCTCCCGCCCAGCACGTCGAGGCGCCGTTCGCTTTCCGACATCGTGGCGCCGTGGCTGCATTCGGACCGGGCCATGTTCTCCGTCGTCGTCGTGCTCGCCGCGTACTGGACGTTCACGCTGGGCCGCCTCATCGTGTTGCGCCAGAACCGTTTCGGCACCTTCGACTTCGACACCGGCATCCAGGACCAGCTCATCTGGCAGCTCGCGCACTTCCGGGATTTCTCCACCGTGCGTGGTGTGTCGTTCTTCGGCAACCACGCGTCGTTCGCCTTCTTCTTCCTGGCACCTTTCACGTGGATCGGCGCCGGGCCCAACGCCTGGAACGTCCTGAACGCGGTGTTGCTGGCCTCGTGCGCCCCGATCCTGTACCTGATCGCCCGCGACCGGTTCGGTCGGCCGTGGATGTCCGCTGCGGTGGGCATCGTGTGGCTGGCACAACCCAGTGTGCAGTGGTGGGTCCAGGAAGGATTCCACCCCGAGTGCATGGCGCTGCCCTTCCTTTTCGCGACCTGGCTGTTCGGGCAGCGGATCGTGCAACGGATGGACGACTCCGCTGACATCCCTCGGCGCCTGTGGTGGGCGTTCGGCGTCAGCTTCTTCGCCACGATCATCTGGAAAGAGGATCTCGCGCTCGCCCTGGTCGGGATGGGGTTGGTCTGGTTGATCCGCCGCAAGTGGCGTCTCGCGGTCCCCGTCGTGGCGGTGGCAGCGCTGTGGTTCGCGGTGTTCGGCGCGTGGATGGTGCCCCACGTCGCGGGCGGAACCGTCTACGGCGGCATCTACGGCGACCTCGGCGACACGCCCACCCAGGTCGTGACGACCTCGATCACCCACCCGAGCCGCCTCGCCGAGCGATGGAGCGACAACGACGCGCTCGCGTATTCGTCCCGACTGCACGAATCGTACGGGTATGTGTCGGTTCTCTCGCCGGTGACCTGGCTGATCGGCGCGCCCCAGTGGTTCGTCGACATCTCCTCGACCGCGGACTTCACGTGGAGTGACAAGTTCCACTACCAGGCCATCCCGACGGCGGCGTTGGCGATCAGCCTCGTCGAAGCGGCGTGGTGGCTCACCAAGCGCCGACGATGGCTGGGCGAAGCCGCGGTGATCGTCGCGCTGGGTTTCGCTGTGTGGACCGGCTGGGCGCACAGTCCCGGCCCGTGGAGCCCCGCGAACTACCGGGCAGGCTACTGGCCCCTCACCGCCGGCCCGAACCAGGCGGGGAACGAGGCGGCGGTGAAGCTCGTCGGCTCCGACGGTGGCGTGTCGGCCGACTACCTGATGGTGCCGCACCTGACGCACCGGCAGTACATCTACACGTTTCCGAACCCGTGGCGGAACTCCAACTACGGCATCGACCCGTCCGACCACGGCGATCCGGCGAAGGTGCACTGGATCGTCATGGACACCACG
>CAZEAV010000214.1:0-5482 GCA_964510215.1 uncultured Iamiaceae bacterium | reverse complement strand
GTGCATCGGGCGTGGCTTCGGCCCACGCCAGGAGATGGTCGAGCAGCGGCGAGCCGGTCACGCCGGGTCCGAGGCGGTTGACATCGCCGGAACGCTATCGGCCGTGTGCACGGGCATGAGCCGGTCGGTGCTCGTCGGGTCCCGCCCGTCGCCGCCCTAGCGTGGAGACCACGTGCCGGCCACCTGCCGCCGATCCCGACGAACGCCGGCAACAAGACGAGGAGTACCCATGGCTGTTCGTGTGACCGAGCTCTTGCGAAGTGACCAGACCCGCTTCGAACCGGTCGGCCAACAGATCCGGGGCATGCGGAACGGCGCGGCGATCGTCGACTCGCACCGAGCGATGGTGGTGTGGCCGCCTGGCGCCCACGTGCCCCGGTGGGCGTTCCCTGTCGGCGACGTCGAGATCGGGGAGCTCGACGCCGACGCGGTCACCCGGTACGACGAAGCCGAGTTGGCGGGGTTCGTCTCGGTGAGCCACTCGGCGCTGGAGCGGTGGCTGGTCGACGACGAGGTCGTCATGGGCCATCCCCGCGACCCCTTCACCCGCATCGACGTCTACCGCACGTCGCGCCCGGTCGAGGTGCGTATCGGCGGCGAGCTCGTCGCCACCTCCACTCGGGCGCGGGCGTTGTACGAGACCGGCCTGCGTGTCCGCTACTACCTGCCCGCATCGGACATCCGCACCGAGTTGTTCGTGCCCAGCGACACCCGGTCGGTCTGCCCGTACAAAGGCGAGGCGATCTATCGGTCGGTTCGGGTCGGTGACACGGTGCACGCCGACGTGGTGTGGTCGTACCCGTTCCCGCTGCACGACGCCGAGCCGGTGCGCGACCTGTGGTGCTTCTATGACGAGAAGGTCGACCTCACCGTCGGGTGAGCGCCGGCCCGGAGCCCGGCGCCTCGCATCCGGGCGCGTCCTGCAAGGTCGGCCACGTCGGACGCGGCCGGCTCCACGGCCATCCAACACACCAGAGCGATGTCGTCGTCGTCGACGGGCGGCAACGGCTCAGGATGCTCGGGCAGCGGGAGGCCTTCGTCCTTGACGTACTCGGCGATGGCCTCGACCCGTGCGGATGCCGGTGCATCCGACCGGACGATCGTGCGGATCTCGGCGACGATGCGTCGATCCCAGCGGGCATTGAGGCGTTGGAGCAGCCCTTGCTGGGCATCGGTCGACAACCCGGCCGGTGTGGTGACGACCAGTTCGGCTGCTTCTCTGAGCGCAAGGGGGATTTCGGGCTGCAGGTTCGCGATGTCGGTGAGCTTCGTCCAGGTGCCCAGGATGTCGTCACGCGCGGCGGTCCACGCATCGAACACGCCGTCGGTCGCCCATTCGGGTACTGCACGGCCACAGTCCGGCCCGCCCGGGTCGGCGGCGACCAGCGAAGTGAGGGTGTCGTCGAAGATGATCTGCGCATCGTCGTCGGCGGTGACGAACCGGAACCACGGTCGGGGATGGTCCGCGATCCGGGCGCAGAACACCCAGCCGGGACGACGCACTCGTTCGGAGACGAATCCGGATCCCGCGCCGTAGGGCAACGCTTCGACCTCGGCGCGTAACCGGTCGTTGCCCATCGCCCGGTCGAGACGACGTCGATACTCCTCGCCCGACAGCGCGGCCGAATCGCCCCGGCCCAGCAGCAGGTCGCTTTGCCCGTCGAACAGACTCTCGATGGCCGAGTGCACCGCTTCGATATCGGAAAGGGCGACCTGCACCTCGGGGTCGGTGAGCTGGCCGGGAAGCACCTGGCCCACGCCGATCGCGGCGTTCGCGTACGCGAGCTTCCGCTGCAGCTTCTCTTCGAGGCCCAACAGCTCGTCGAGGTTCTGAGTAGGAAAGAAGCAGTCGAACAATACGGTCTTGTGGTGCGAGCCGATCCGGTCGATGCGGCCGTGCCGCTGCACGATGCGTTGGGGGTTCCATGGCAGGTCGTAGTTGACGATGTGGCCGGCCTGCTGCAGGTTCACCCCCTCGGCGAGCACGTCGGTGGTGCACAGCACGTCGAAGCGATCTTTGTCGAGCACATTGCCTTCGTCGTTTTTGCGGCCGGCGGTGGCCGGAGCAAATCCGGCGAGCGTCGCGGCGCGGCTTTCCTGGTCGATCCCGGTCTTGGAGCCATAGACCGCCGGCGCGATCCGTCCCGTGTAGGCCGCCAGGGACGAATCGTCGGTTGCGGCGTCGACGGCCGAGGCGATGGCGTCGCGCAGAGATCGGATGGTGTCGGTGTAGGTGGAGAACACGATGACCTTGCGTCGGTCACCTGCCGACACTCCGTCCCGGGAAGGGTGGGCAGCGCGGCGGGCGACATCGCTCAACACTTCGATGAGCTTGGCGACCTTGCGGTTGTCCGGTCCGGCAGCGGCCAGCGCGAGCGTCTTGAGCGCGTCGAGGAGCGCTCGGTCGAGGCTCACCTGCGTTCTCAGATTGTCGATGTCGTAGTCGGCGGCGTCGTGTGCCCCGGTGAAGCCTTCGTCGTCGAGCGAGTCGAGAAACGCGTCGATGTCGCCGTCGTTTGCGGTGTATTCGGTCAGTGCGTCACCGGTGAGCACGTACCCGTCGTCGAGTGCTTCCAGGAACCTGTCGTGGCTGACGATCAGGCGTCCCAAGGTGTTCGCCAATGCATCAGCTGACGACTCGAGACGTTTGAGCAACGCCGAGCGCAGCAGCCCGGAGTTTGCGACCTGTCGGCCTTCGGGGTCAGGGGTCTTGCGGTAGAAGCTCGTCGTGTAGCGGGCGAGCGACAGGCGCGTCGGGTCGCGGTCAATAGCGCTGTGGCGCATCGCGATCGGTTCGTCTTCGGGGATCTCCAGTGCGGCGATGACGGTGTCGAGCAGCCTCTGCCCTTCGGGGCTCAGCGAGTAGTCGATGCGCGTCACCTGTGGGGTCGGAAAGTCGATGGCGATCTTGGTGCCGCCCGATCCGATGAGGTAGTCACCCGCGTAGTTGTCGCGGATGAAGCGACGCGTCCGGCGCACGGCGACCTGGTCCATCAGGTCGAAGAGGTGCTCGGGTGACAGCGCTTCGGGGTCGAGTTCGCTCGCCTGTTTCAGGTACCCCGCGATCGAGGGGATGCCGACGTGCGCGAACTGGGCGTCGTTCTTCACGAAGTACGAGACGAGCGATTGCAGGTCTTCCAGGCTGTTGTTGACCGGCGTTGCGGTGAGCAGGACGACCTTCTTCGCGAACTCGCCGCCGAGCAGTGCCTTGACGGCTTCGGCACGCTGGGTGGCGGTGTTGCGCAGGTTGTGGGCCTCGTCGATCACGACGAGCGCGTACGCATCGAGATTCTGGACCTCGGCCTTGGTGCCGAGGCGCAGGTCGTCGAAGGTGACCACCTGCACCCGGTTGGAATACAGGTCGAACTGGCGGAGGAAGGGGATCCACGTCGAGTCGCGCAGTGCAGCCGGCACCACGATCAGGACCTGTTGGCGGTCGCGCACCGCGGCACGGTGGATGATCTCGCCGGCGATGAACGTCTTGCCCAGTCCGACTTCGTCGCAGACGAGCACGCCCCCGAGTTCGTCGATGATGCGCAGCGACCGGGCGACGCCGTCGCGTTGGAAGCCGGTGAGTCCGAGACCGGTCGCAAGAGTTTGGTCGTCGTCGATGTCGTCGAGGCCGTAGAGCTCGTACAGCATCCGGAGGAAGACGACCCACGGTTCGTGTGGTTGCCAGCGGGCTTCGTAGACGGCCGCCAGATCGAAGGGTTCGGCGATGTCCCAGAGTTCATCGAACCAGTCGATGACCAGCTCGGTGTGGGTGCCCGCCGGATAGCCGAGGTTGAGTTCGCGGTTGCGCGAAAGGCCGGCAAAGGTGAGGTTGGAGGATCCGGCGAGCACGCCCGGGTGGGTGGGGTGCACGACGATGAACGCCTTGCCGTGCAGGAAGGCAGAGGTGAGCCGCCGGACTTCGACCCGGGGGTCGTCGCCGACGCTGTTGGCGCGCAGCCATGTCACGAGGCGTCTGGCGGATTGGTCGGCGGCGACCGTGAAGCCGGTGAGGTCACGTTCGTCGGTGAGACCGGCGAGGTGTTCGTCGAAGGGCGATGGCCGATCGACGCGTCGGACCGGTGGCGTTTCGGGTTCGGCGCCGAGCAGGAGGCGTACCCGTGGGGCAGCTTCGACTTCGTCGGCGATCAGATCGAAGCCGGCCGGGTTGATGTATGCGGAGGCAATCGCGAGCTCGGGCGGGTCGGCCAGGCCGGTGCGCGACACCGCAAGCAGTTGGTTCACGGCCTCGGCGACGGTCTCGCAGCCTTCGCCATCAGCGTCCGCGGGACGGTTCGTCGCGAAAACGGGAAGGCCCTTGCCCTGGTGAGCGGTCACGATGAGAAACCCTACGCGGCGCTGTGCGCCCGTTCGTTCGCTCGGGTGAGTTCCTTTGCTCGGTTGTGAGGGCCGCAGAGCAGCTGGAGGTTGTCGATGACTGTCGGGCCGCCATCGTTGTACGCGACGACATGATCGGCCTCGAGGAGGACGCGTGCGTGGCAGCCGGGATAGGCGCACTCGGTGAAACGCTCGTCGAGCACACGGCGTTGGCGTGGGGTGGGGAAGCGGCGGTGGGGGCTCGCGTCGATCGGCTTTCGCTCGGCGTCGTGCACGAGCAGTGAGACGAAGCTCTCCGGCAGCAGGCGGGTCACGGCGTGGTCAGTCAGGGGGGTGCCGTCGGCCAGGGTGTTGCCCGTGTCGCGGACATGCACGACGACTTCGGTGCGCACCTCGCCGCCCGAACCGGGCTCGGTGGAGAGTCGGACGAGTGCGTCGGCGCGTTGTTGGCCCAGGCTCGGGTACTCCCGCGCTCCCGCGGGAGCGCGGACCGTGGCCTGCTGCGTCGTCACGTTCTTGTCGATGACGGCGCAGACGTCGGCAGCGTCGGCGGGGGCGAGGCGCGCGGTGATGGTGACCATGCCGTCGGGGTCGGTGCGCCACGAGACGTAACGCTCGCGTTGGTGGCGCCGGTCGATCTCGTCGTCGGATTCGTTGCGGTGGGACCAGGCGGCGATCGCCATGCCGAGACGCGATGCGGGAGTGGTGGTGGCGATCTCGACGAGTTCTTCTGCGGAGGTCTCGCTGAGGTGGGGAACGAGCACCCGGGCCTTGGAAAACGAGACATCGCCGGCGGCCATCGCGGCATGCAGTGCGGGATAGTCGCGCATGGCGTTGGCGACGCGGACCTGATTGTGGGCGGTGACCAGTTCGACGTCGCAGGCGTCGGCGAGCCAGGCCGCACACGAGAGCGCGCCGCGCAGGGCCCAAGTGCCCCGTGCGTCGTATTCGCCGATCAGCACGAGCAGGTCGAACGTCGCCGATGACAATCGATCGACCAGTGTGAGGATCGAAGATTCGACATCATCCGATGCCAGATCATCGAGATCCACGGGCTCCCGCGGGAGCGTGGTTTCCGTGGTCGAGCCAGAAGTTCCGGTCGATGGATCGTCCTGCTGCTCCCTCATGGCAATGCCTTTCTAGAATGTCGAAC
>CAZEAV010000213.1:0-5513 GCA_964510215.1 uncultured Iamiaceae bacterium | reverse complement strand
TCGAACAGCGCAAGGCCTCCGAAGCGCCCGAGGAGACCGCGCTGCGGATCGCGCTCCTGTGGCACCTGGCCAAGCAGCCGATGTGGTGGGTGGGCGTCTTCGTCGACATCGGCGGATTCGGATTCCAGGCCTGGGCGCTGGGCCTCGGGGAACTCGTCTTCGTGCAGCCGTTGTTGGTGCTGAGCCTGCCGATCTCGTTGATCATCGGCCACTGGGCCGGCTCGCACGAGCTCAAGCGCCGTGATCTGGGTTGGTCGGTCGTGTTCGTGGTTTCCCTCGCCGTGTTCCTCGCCGCGGGGGATCCGAGCGGCGGGGTCTCCGGCCGTTCGCTGGGCGCGTGGTTGGTCCCGCTCGCGGTGGTCGGCTGCGCCGTATTGAGCTGCGTGCTGCTTTCGCACGATGCCAGGCCGGCGCGCCGCGCGCTGATGCTCGGCGCCGCCGCGGGAATGATGTTCGGGGTTTCCTCGTCGCTGATCAAGACGTTCTCGGATCTCGTCGCGAACGACGGACTGGGACTGTTCGCCCATTGGGAGCCCTACGTGCTCGCCGGTGTGGTGTCGCTGGGGTTCCTGATCATGCAGAGTGCGTTCCAGGCGGGCGACCTCCGGTCGGCGTTGCCGGCGATCGAGCTGGGTGAGCCGGTCGTGGCGGTCATCGTCGGTCTGGTCCTCCTGCACGAGCGCCTGCAGCTCACGAACGTGTTCGTCACGTTCCTGGTGGTCGCTTCGGTCGTCGTAATGGCCATCGCGACGATCCGTCTGGCACGTTCGGCCGCGGGCGACGAGGCCAATGCCGCCGTGATCGCGCACGTGAGCTGAGCCCGTTCAGCCCGAGGCGCCCCGGGCGATCGACCAGGCGGCCGACCAGGAGATGCGCGCACCGCGCCGCAGGAGCACCTGGGAGTAGACCCGCGCCGTGTATCGCAGAACCGCTGCGATCCCCAGCACCAACAGCGCCAGTGCAACGATCACCTCGACCACGCTCGCGGCTCCGGACGCCATCCGCAGGGGCATGAGAATCGGGGCGAACGGGGGCAGAAGCGACAGGACCGTGGCGAGTGCCGAATCGGGATCCGCGGCGATCACGAACAGCAGGGCGTAGGCACCGATGAGCGCGGTCGTGATCGGAGCGGCCGCTCCCTGCGAATCCTCCTGGCGGCTCACCAGCGACCCGGCGAGTGCGAAGAGGAGCGCGTAGAAGGCAAACCCGGTCAGATACCACACCACGGTCATGGGCACCGCCGCCCAGACGTCGCCGGGCACTTCGGTCCCGGCGATCGCGAGCGCGACGAGTCCGGCGATCACCATGCCCACGAACTGGGCGATCGCCACGATGCCCACGCCCGCGACCTTGCCTGCGAGCAACTCGACAGGTTCCACCCTCGCCAGGAGCACCTCGATGACCGCGGTGGACTTCTCTTCCACGACTCCGGCCAGGATCTGACCGCCGAAGATCTGCAGCGAGATGAACAACAACGCTGCCGCGAGCGTGCCGGCCCACAACGCCCCGGTCGACGTGTGAGGAGCGCTCTGCACGGTGTGGGTCGCCAGGGGAGGGATCCGGAGCACCCGGTCGGCCTGGGCCGGGCTCAACCCCGAGCGGGCCAGGTTCTGGTGCAGCCTCGTGACCCGCCATGCCTGCTGAGCCATGGCAACCGTGCTCGGATCCGGGTCGTCTCCGGTGACGAGGTGCGCCCGTTCGGTGTCCACGATGAGCGACACCTCCCCCCGGTCGAACAGGTGCCGGGCCGCCTGGGCGCTCGCCGGCGTCCGCACCTGCGCGGGCCGATGCGTGGTGCGCGCGACCGCGCGCAGCTCGGTGGCCACGGGGCGCGCGGCGGGACCGGTGACCGCGACGTGGACCGTGCCGGGTCCCGAATCCCCGATCAGGCGCGCTCCCACACCGAAAGCCAGGATCAACACCACGAACAACGCCGAGATCACCCAATAGGAAGGCCTGGAGAGTCGGTCGCGGACCTCGCGGTTCGCCACCAAGGTGATGATCTTGCGTCGCGGGCTCATGGGCGTGCCCGCCGCGCGAGGGCGTCCACGAAGATCTCCGAGAGGTCCGGTGGTCGATATGAATAGGACGACAACGCGCCCGTGGCCCGGGCGTCGGCGACCAGCGCGGCATCGTCGCGCCCCGCGTCGAGATGGACCCGGTAGTGACGGTCGTCCATCCGGGTGGCGGGCGCCACCGTAGGTTGCCAGTCCACCGGCGCGTCGAACTCGATGTCGACCAGGCGCATCGGCGCGGCGGCCCGCAGCGCGGCCACGTCTCCGTCCAGGACGATCGAGCCGTGGTCCACCACCACGACCGAGGCGCACAGCGAGGACACGAGGTCGAGTTGGTGGCTGCTGAGCAGGATCGCCGCGCCGCGGTCCGCTTCGTTGCGGAGCACCCCGCGGAGGTTCCCGACGGCGATCGGGTCGAGTCCGGAGAACGGCTCGTCCAGGAGCAACAGATCCGGCTCGGTGATGAGCGCCAGGGCGAGTTGCACCCGCTGCTGGTTGCCACTCGAGAGGTTCTGGACACTTTGCGAGGCGTGGGCGGTGAGGTCGAGCCGCTCGCTCCATTCCCGAGCGCGCCGGTCCGCGGCGTCACGGTCGATCCCCGAAAGCCGTGCGTAGTAGGTCAGATGGTCGCGGACACTCATGCGTGGGTACATGCCGCGCTCGGCCGGGAGGTAGCCGATCCGACGCCGCGTGGCCTCGTCGACCTTTTCGCCGTTCCAGGTGACGTCTCCGGCGTCGGTGGCGACCAACCCCATGACCGCACGCAACGTCGTGGTCTTTCCCGCCCCGTTCGGGCCGAGAAAACCCACGATCCGGCCGGGCCGGACTTCGAAGCTCACCGAGTCCAACGCCCGGGTCGACGCGAAATCCTTGGTGATCGACTCGACTCGGAGCATTCGATCGAACCTACCGCGGGGTCGTGGATCCTCCGACGTGCCCGTGGGGTCGTGAAGCACGCGGTGACGGCTCTAGCATGAGTCGGACCTGCACGTTTTCGGAGTGACGAGATCGATGGACGAAAGCTGTGACCTGGACAATCCCGATGCCATCGGCACGATGGTGCGCCGGTTCTACACGAAAGTCGGTGTCGACCCGCTTCTGGGACCGATGTTCAACGAAGTCGCCAAGGTGGACTGGCCCGAACTCTTCGCCAAGCTGACCGCATTCTGGTGCCGGGCGCTGATCGACGTGCCCGGCTATGCCGGCAACCCGTTCCGGGCCCACGCGAACATCCACGCCCAGCAGTGTTTCACCCGGAATCATTTCGACCGCTGGTTGCGCCTGTTCCACGAAACCATCGACGACGGCTGGTCCGGACCCCGGGCGGAGACCGCGAAGGCGCTGGGTCGCCGCGTGGCCGAGGTGCACTCCAACCAGCTCATCGGCGAGCGGTTCGTCTTCGATCCGGATCGCCGCACCATTCCGCTGGGCGTGGGGTTGGGCGACTCGCTCTGACCCCTCACGTCGTCGCAGGGTCGGACGAATAGCGCCCCAGCGTCTTCTCCAACAGCGCCGCGCTGTCGGCGAGGCCGCCGGGCCGCGACGAGGCCGACCACGCACGCCGGTAGCGGTCGGTGAGGGTCGACAGCTCCTGGGCGGCCTCGGACGCGTCGAGGGGCTGTCCCTTTGCCCGGGCCAGCATCCGTCGGGCCCCGTGGGTGGCAAGGCCGATCGCGACGTCGAGCTCATCGGTCAAGCGTCCGGCGTCCTCGCATCGGGGTCGTGCCCCGCCGAGGTCGGACCGAGCGGTTTCCAGCAGCTCGATGACGGCCACCACAGCATCTGTGTCGGGGTCTCCCGCGGAGAGGTCGGCGGCCGTGGGAACCAGAGCCTGGAAGATCGGGCTCGCATTTCGCGCCGTCACCCCTGTGGCGGTGGCCACCCCGCCGATGTCCACCAGCACCCCACCGAAGGAGCTGGCCGGGTCGTCGACGAGGTGACGGTTCACCGCGGCGGCGAGGTCCAGGTCGCGGTTCGCGTCCGCGCACCAGGCCAGCGCTCCGCCGTACGCGATCGGCGGCAGGCTGACCGCGGGTGGGTTCAGATGCCCGGTGTCCCCCCAGTCGGTGACCAGGTACCCCTCGGCCCCGGCGGCCAGGCCCGCGACCGCCGCGTCGTCGAGATTGGCTTCGGCATTGGGGAGACGTCCGATGAGAGACTGCCAGGTCGAGGTGCCCGGTGCGACCCAGAACGGTCGCCCGGCAGCGGCGAAAGGCTCCAGGATCGTGGCGAAATCGGTGGGTGCGTCGAGGTCGACACCGATCGAGGCGAGCACGTCGGTGACCGCCGCGGGGAGCTGCACGGGCGCCACGTCGGGCGCGTCGTAGTTCCACACCAGCGGCGTGCAGCCCGGCTCTCCGAGCGCGTCGAGGATGGCGGGGTGGGTCCGCACCACGTCCGCCCAGAACTGCACGTCGATGCCCTGGGACAGGAGGGGGTCGATGATCCGGTGGAGATGTTCGCCGTACACGTGGTCGATACCCTCCGCGGCGACGCGGTCCGCGCTCACCCCACGACCCAGCTCGAAGGTCTCGTCACACCCCACGTTCGCGGTGCGGCTCGTGACGCACGCGAGTTGTTCCTCTACGAGCGAGCGGGCGAACGCGGCGTTGTCCTCGGTGGGAGCCAGCACGGAAGGCGGGAGCGTGAACCCGGGCACGATTTCCACACCGTCGGGGCATTCCGCCCGGCCGCGGTACTCGGCGTGGGCCAGCCAACGCCCGAAATGGCCGAACGTGTTCTGGTTCACGACCAGCTCGATACCCAGAGCCTGGCAGCGGTGGTCGAGCCAGGTCAGATCCTCGTGGGTGATCGGCGACGCGTGCTCCCAGACGCTGCGGTGTGCGCGGAAAGCGAAGGTGTGCTCGATGTACAACTGGAGCTGGTTGTACCGGCACGTCGCCAGACGTTCCACGAGGCGTTCCAGGGTCGGTCGGGTGGGGACCCGGTCGCGGCTGACATCGAGCAGGTACCCCCGATGGGTGAAGTCCGGCCAGTCGGCGACGTGCACTCCCGGGAGGGTGCCGTCGTCACGGCGGAGCTGATCGATCGTCGCCGTGCCGTATCGGCGGCCGGCTTCATCCGCCCAGTCCAGTCGCGCCCCGTGCGCGGTCACCTCGAGTTCGTACCCCTGGCGCCGCAGGCCGCCGTTGTGCGCCTCGCGCACCGCGGCTCCCCAGGAGAGGGTTTCGTCGAAGGAGTCGAGGAGACGTGGGCGGGGAAACAGTGCGGGGGCCGGCATGTGCGCCATTGTGGCGCACCGATTCGGTACTGTGCGCACAGATCGGTCCGATGGAGAGGCAGAGTCGATGAAGGCGACCAGGAAAATGCGCGCGGCGGTCGCAGCGGCAGTGCTCATCGTCGCGGTCACCCTGGGCACCGGTGATGTCGGTGCCGCGGGCATCACGACGCACCGTTGGATGGCCGAGACCGCGATCGACGAGGTCACGCCGACCGCATTGCAGACACTGCTGCGGGCGAACCTCGACATGGTCCAGA
>CAZEAV010000212.1:0-5514 GCA_964510215.1 uncultured Iamiaceae bacterium | reverse complement strand
GACCGGACGATCCGGGAACGCGAACTTGGCGCTGATCGCATAGGGCGTACCCGGACCCATCGTGGCGAGGTTGCCCGCCAGGGACGCGTCCATGCCGGTCCGCATCCGTAGCTGCCGGGACCACCAGTTGGCGGCGGTACCGGCGTCGGTGGTCACCACACAGTCGTCGGGAAGCCGCTTGGACAACTCGTGCGCGACGAGTTGCGGGTTGAGCGGATCCGCCGAATCGTGCGCCCGATCATCGAGCACCTTCCACCACTCGGTCACCTGGGCCTCGATGTGCTCACGCCAGGCACGATCCGACTTGTGCTTCAGGAGAGGGATCAGTTCTCCGAGGGTGGCCTTGGCGTCACCGACGACGTGGGCATCCATCGGGTAGCGCACGCCGATCATGCGGCCGTCGATGTCGATCTCCACGCCCTTGCACTGGCCTTAGGGCGGAAGCCAATCGGCGTACGGTAAGCTGGTGCCGATCATGAACAGCGTGTCGGCACCCATCATCATCGCGTGGCTGGAGGTCGAGCCCAACAGGCCGATCGGCCCCGTCACATAGGGCAGATCATCGGGCAGCACCGCACGCCCGAGCGACGTCTTCGCCACGCCGGCGCCGAGCAGCTCGGCCACTTCGACCACCTCATCGACCGCCTTGGCAGCACCCTGGCCGACGAGGATCGCTACCTTGCCGCCTTCGTTCAGAATGTCGGCGGCCTTGTGCAGTTCCGTCTCGTTCGGCAGGACCCTGGGCTGGGACCACCCCACGCTGGAGTACACCGCGCCGTGTTCTCTGGGCGGGGATTCCACCGCCTCGGATTCGGCGACGTCCTCGGGGACGATGATCGTGGCCACCGTGCGATTGGTGAGTGCCACCTTGCAGGCCCGGTCGATCAGGTGTCGGGCCTGGGCCGGAACCATGCAAGTCTGGACGAAATCGGACGAGACGTCCTTGTACAGCGTGTTCGGGTCGATCTCCTGCTGAAAGGCGGCACCCAGGGACATGCGCTTCTGCTGGCCGACGATGGCGACGACGCTCTGATGGTCGAGCTTGGCGTCGTAGAGCCCGTTGAGCAGGTGGATGGTGCCGCCGCCGGACGTGGCGATGCAGCAGCCGATCTCACCGGTGAACTTCGCGTGACCCGTTGCCATGAACGCCGCCATCTCCTCGTGGCGGGTCTGGATGAATTCGGGGTCGCCCGCGGCCCGGTCGAACGCGCCGAGCAACGCGTTGATGCCGTCGCCCGGGTAACCGAAGATGCGGTGGATTCCCCACTCCCGCAGCCGGTTCAGCATGTAGTCGGCGGTCTTGGTCATGTCCGGTGCGCTCCTCGGGTTCGCGGTGTTGTGCCTCGGCTGTTCCACTTACCCCGGTGCGCACCTTGAACCAACTGGGCCCCGGACACTGCACCGCCCGACGGTGATGCCATGAACCCGGCCGCGGATCCGCACGTCGACGTCTCCCACCTCGCCGCACTCAGGTCAGGGTGAGGGTGCACAGCCACGCGAGCAACGCCGCGCCGAGGGTGAAACAGGCGACCTAATCCCCGACGTGCCCGCTGTGCAGGGTCCGAATTGTGCCGATGCCACGCTGGAAGACCTTCGACAACGTCCCTGGATCTCTTCGGCGGCGCTCGGCCCGGAGCAGGGCCACGGCGCCGAGAACTGCGCCCGCAACCGAGATCGCAACGTAGACCCAGTCGTACCAGACCAGCGGCGGAACCCGTGTGGTTCCCGCGACCCGGTTCGCGCCCTGTCGAAGCACCGAAGCGGCATAGCTCGACCGGTCGGTCATGCGTTCGGCGCCCACCAGGGTGGCCCGAGCGATTCCCGGGAAGACACCGACGACCAGACTGGCCGCCAGAAACGCCGCACCGGTCGACCACATCACCTTGGGAAACGGCGCGGACCCCGGTTCGGATTCATCGCCCGACTCATCGCTGGACTCCACGTTCCGCGGTTGTCCCCAGCCGGCGAACACCCAGCCCGTGGCACGCAACAACGCGACGCCGGCAGAAAGTGTGACCCCGATCATCACGGGGACGACCCAGGCGTAGCCCTGCTCGACCGCGCCGTGTTCGAGCAGGGATTTGCCGACAAAGGGGCCGAACGGCGGCAGGCCGGCGAGAACGAGCGCCGCGACGACGAACAACCCCGCAGTGGCCCGCTGGTGGATCGCTCGACCGTGCAGTACGCAGGCATCGACATGGGACTGCACGCGCTGCACCACGCCGACGGCCACGAAGAGCGCCGCCATGACAAGACCGTCGCCCAGCGCGAACACGGCGGTGCCGGCGAGTCCGTCGGCGTCGAGCAGACCGATGCCGATCAGATACAATCCCAGGTAGGCGATGACGACGAATGCCAGCAGCCGCTTCAGATGCGTCTGCTGCAGCGCCATGCCCACACCGACAACCGCTGTCGCCACGCCGAAGGAAACCAGAATGACCCGAAGTGCCCCGGACCCGGCGGCGAAGGCGCCGCGGTAGGTGCTCCAGTACACCCGGGCGATCGCGTAGAGCCCGAGTTCGCTCATGATGCCGGCCAGCAGAATACAGACGGGGGTGCGGGCGACCGCGTAGGCGTCGGCCAACCAGACATGGAACGGGACGATCGCCGCCTTGGTCAGCAGGCCAGTGGCGATCAGTGCGAACGAGACCGCGACCAGGGCGTCCGGCGGTCGAGCGGCGAGCGTCGTGCCGATGGATGCGAAGTTCAGGGTGCCGGCGCGCCGGTACACCAATCCGATGCCGAGCAGGAAGAAGAAGCTGCCCAAGACGTTGACGATCGCGAAGCTCAACGATCCCTCCAGCGAGGCGCGCTGTTCGACCTGGTAGCCCACGAGGACGAACGCGGTGATGGTCACCAATTCGAAGAACACGAACAGCGTGAAAAGGTCACCGGTGTAGGCAAATCCCACCATGGCCGCGAGGAACACGAGCATGAGGGTGTGGAACAAGCCGCCTGCCGTGTCCAGGTAGCGCGTCGAGAACACCAACGCGCCCACGCTGAGCACGGCTGCGAAAAGCGCCGTCCCGGCACCGATGACATCGATGGTGAATGCCGTTCCGACCGGTACGCCGCCGATGGGTCTCCATCCGCCCATCCAGATGACGAGGAGGCCGTGACGGGCACGTGCCAGCACCACCGCGCTCAGGGCCACCACCGCGACCGCGGCGGCGATGGCCATGGCGTCGGCGACCCGTCGGCCGATCTTCGATCGACCCGCCGCAAGCAGTGTGGCAACGACCAGAGGCACCGCGATCGCCAGCGGCGCTGGAGCCATCAGCCTTCGAGTTCGTCGAGGTGATCGGGATCGACCGTTCCGAAGCGCTTCTCGGCCTGCACCGCCAGGGCGAGCAAGAGTGCGGTGACGGCCGCCTCTACGACGACGTCGGTGAGGGTCAGCGCCTGCACGATGGGGTCGACGACAGGGGTGTCGAGGGGAACGTCGAAGAAGATCGGCACGCCGCCTCCCACCTTGTAGCCGACCGCGAGGAGCAGCACATAGGTCGAGGACTGGCACACCGACAGACAGACGATGAGGTGCACCAGGTGCCGACTGGTGACCACGCCGTACAACCCGACCAGCAACAGCCAGGCAACGACCACGAACGCGAACGCGGTCATCGTCCGCCCGATCCGGGCACGACGTCCATGAATTCGGCGAACACCACCGTGAACGCGGCACCCACCTCCACGCCGACGGCCACATTCGCCAGCGCGATGAACCCGCCGGACCAGAGCGCTCCGCGCTGACCGTACGGCACGAAGTTGAAGAAGAAGATCGAGCCGTCGACGAGCCCGCCGATCGCGATGAGCACGAAGGCCGCAGCGCCGGCCGCGTGGGCGACCTCGACCGCCCCGAAGGGCCGCGTCCGCGCGATCGACGACATCCGCCCCGTGACGTAGACGAACACCAGTGCCGCCGCGAGCATCACGCCGCCTTGGAAGCCACCACCCGGGCTCAGGAGTCCGTGCGTGACCAGCGCGGTTCCGAGCACCAGGACCAGCGGCACCACCGCGATCATCGTGCGGGCCACCGGACTGGTGTCGCGGTCGACGAGACGAGCGATTTCAGGCTCCGGCGGGTTCGCGGGTTCCCCGCGCTGACTCCGCAGCAGCACCGTTGCGCCGACCGCGGCGACGAACAGCATGACCTCCTCCGCCAGCGTGTCGAAGCCGCGGATGTCGAACGCGGTGGTGATCACCACGTTGTTCGCCTTGCGCAGGTGCACGGCGTGGTCGGCAACAGCGCGTGCCGCGGACCCGAGCGGAGCGTGGTACCCGGGAAGACCGGCGAACGCGCACGCCAGGAATCCCGCCAGTACCCCGGCGGCGCCGAGGAAGACCCACGTACGCGTCGCCCGCGTCATCCCGCCTGCTCTCCAGCGTCGTCGGTGTCGATGTGGGCAAGTGCCAGCAGCACCATCGTCGGCACGGCAATCGTTCCGACGACGATCTGGGACAAAGCCACATCCGGGGCTCGGAATGCGAAGAACAGCATCGCGAGCGCGAGTCCGAAGAATCCGCTCATGACGACCTGACGACGTGGATTTCGGGTCAACACGACCGCCGTGGCCCCGAGCGCGGTGAGCGCAAGAGCTGCGAACTGCAGCACGATCACGTGACGTCCTCGGAGTCGGCTTCGTCGGCGCGCGCCTGCCACGATCCGTGCTCGGCGATGCGCGCCGCTCGGGCCGTGGCGTGGACCACGATCGGGGAGGTGACGACCACGAACAGAATCGAGAACACCGCCTTCGTGCTGGTGGCCGTGAACGGTTCCCGCACGAAGACCGCTACCGCGATGCACACCGCGCCCATACCGACCGGTCCCAGGAAGTGAAGGCGGTCGTACACGCCGTGTGTGACGAGCACCCCGATCAGCGACACCCAACAGCACGCCAAACCGACGACCAGCAGAACCACGGCGACGACCCCGTTCACAGCCGGCGCTCCAGGTACCGGACGAAGAAGAGCGAACTGGCGAAGTCGGCGACGCAGAGACCGATCGCGAGGTTCACAAAGGACGGGCCGGACGATCCCTGTGCCATCAACACGAAGCAGAGGGTCGCCAGTTGCCCGGCGAGCTGCAGCGCGACGATGCCTTCGAACAGCGACGCGCGCGCCGCGATCCAGATGCACGGCGCCATCCCGACGGCAACCACGGTCGCGGCGACGATCCAGACGTTCATCGCAGCCCGGCAGGATCCGCGTCGGCGGGATCATCGGAGGGGACGAGTTGGTGGACCAGCATGTGTCCCGTCGCTCGATCGATGCCGACGACATAGCCATTGGGGCCGAACGAGTCCAGCGCGATCGCCAACGCCTCGCGGACGGTTTCGGACGCGTCGTCATCCCCGACGGTGAACGGGACCGTTCGAAAGCGGCCCCGGAGTGGAGTGCCACCGGAGACGTGGCGGGCGAGAGCCACGGTGAGCAGTGCCGTTTCGGATGGAAGCTGCCACAGCGCGCGTGGCACTCCCCGGAACCATTGTGCCCGCCAACGGCCGTCACCGACGC
>CAZEAV010000211.1:0-5580 GCA_964510215.1 uncultured Iamiaceae bacterium | reverse complement strand
TTTCTGCGTGAGCGACACGATGCTGATCAGCAGCTACCGTGAAAGCCCGAGGCTAGCTCTTCCTTCCAGGCCTTTCGCACGTTAAGGCCGTACTCTGGTGCGCTCTTTCCTCCGACATAGTCGTAACTGGTCAGAGGCGGCGTCGGCGAGCGCCACTCTGTGGCGGGGATGAAGTACACCTGCGGCTGATCATCGAGCGATTTTCCATAGACGACCAAGGCCAGAACCATCCAGGATCGCAGCGCGAAGGTGGACTTGCGCATGAAGACGTAGCTGCGACTGACGTGGCGGACAGCTTTGACTTGCACCGCCGCATGGCGCCCTTGCCCGACATCGATGAGTAGATCGACACCTCTGTCATCGGCAAGCGGCCTGTACACCTGGTAGCCGAGGAGAGCTATCCGGCTAGCGATCAGTAATTCGGCGGCAGCGCCCAGCGCGAGTTTCGCCGGAGAAGCCGGAACCATGGAGCGATCAGTCTGCGCAATCGGCGGGTTGTCCATGTTCTCCAGTGTGCGTGTTGGTGCCTGCAGGCGACCCGCCGAAGGCGATCTGCCGGCGGCTAGGGTGCCTGGGCATCGTTGCTCTGGGCCATCACGACTTTGCCGCTCCATTGCCAGGTCGAGATCGAGTGGTTCGACACACACGAACCCGGGGCGTTGCCACGAGGCGAGTGCCATCCCAGACGTAGATCCTAGGATCAGTGGTCGTGAACATTGCCGGGCTCGCTATGACGGTTGTGGGTGCTGTGGTGAACCTTGCGGGGGCGGCTTGGACTCTATGCGGATTCAACCCAGAAGACCCACGATACAAAGATGAAGGCCTGTTGTATCCAGGGCAGCAGGTCTCGAAAGCGGTGTCCCGCCTGCTGCGGGACCAAAGACGCGTCAGCGCCGTCACCGTTATGGGGTCCACAGTGCTGACGGTCGGCGCTGTACTCGTATTCATGGCCGGGGTGAACGGAGCATAAATGCCACTCCGGCCCCGCTCTGCGCGAGAAAGCCGCGCTTTTGCTGTTCAGACCTGGGTTTCCCCTCGTATCGTGGAGGTATCGCCTTGAGGAGATGCACGGCGATGAAGAGGGGAAACCCAGTTCCCACCATGCGCGACTGGAACCGAATGCACGAAGCAGACCACGCCACAAGGCGCAATGCCGAGGAGTACGCCGCTGAGGCGGAGCGGCAGTACCAGTCGGTGGGCTATAGCCGGTTCGATCAGCTCGAATCGGGGTGGCGGCAGTCGGACCGTCGGCACTCACTCATGGACTTCGCGCACGCCGCTTGACCACGCGATTTAGCCTGGCAGCAGGAGGTGGTCACGTTGGCTGCAGCACCAGCCCGGCCGGATCTCGCCGCCTACGAGCAGGCGTCGCGCATGGGGACCGCAGAGCTGGTGACGGCACTGCGAGAGCTGCTCGGCGCGAAGCTCGTCGCCTACCTCGGCGGCGTCACCGAGACGCGCACCGTGCATCAGTGGGCCGATGGGGACCGCGACGTCGCCAGCCCCGTCGTCGCCGAGCGGCTGTGCATCGTCTACAGCACGGCCCGCCTCATCACCGGACGCGACAGCCGCGAGGTGGCGCAGGCATGGTTCCAAGGACTCAACCCACTACTCGACGACCACTCCCCCGCACGTCTGCTGCGGGACGGCGAGCTCAACGACGCCGGCAGAGCCGTCCTGGCTGCAGCCCGCACATTCGCCGCGACCGGATGACGGCCGGAGGACCCCCACCACCGAACGGACCCCCAATGAGCACCCTGCATGCACTGATCGACGTCCCCTCCACCCCCGCCTCGTACGCGGATCTGGGTTTCCCCTCGTATCGTGGAGGTATCGCCTTTGAGGAGATGATCGGCCTGACGTCGAGTCGGTTCAGTGCGGGCACGAAGCCGACGACCTGGCCAGCGCGGTAGGTCTTGTAGCCGCGGGACCAGTTCTTGCCCGTAGTCCTGGAGACGCCCACTTCGCGGGCCGGGGCGTTGATGCTCCAGCCACGTTCACGCAGTTGGACGAACCGGCGGCGCTTGGCAGATTGCGGCCGTCGACCCGGCCCCTTCTTCACTCGACGAGACACGTGCAACTCCTGACCATTGGTGCGTAGGTGTTGCAACAAAGCCTAGAAAATACCTCGGCACCAGGGGGTCAAATTTCGCGCGGCGTTGACACAAGTCAGTTCCTTACATGCCTGTCCGCCGCGCCGATAGGCTCTTTGCATGTCTCAATTGCCGATCTGGGCCACGGTGTTGACGTTCGGTGCGGCCGCCGCAGTCGTGATTGTGCTCGCGAGCCGTTTCGTCGCCGGGCCCCGGCTGCACCTACGGTTCGCCCCGTCTACGGCACTGGTCGAGGACTCGGAGCGCATTACGAGGAGGAATGAGGGCGAATTCACCAGCATCGACATTTTGCCGGTGGGGCTGGTGCGCCTGGCCAACCATGGCGACGGCATAGCGCACGACGTGAGACTGACCGGCGAGGTGGGCCGGCCGCGAGGATGGATTGGAGACACGAGCGTGAAGCCCTACGCTGAGCAGCCTATCGATGCTGAGTATCCGCTGGGGAGCAACACTGTCGCGGCGATCGGACTCGGCATGCCGACAAACGTTAGCGCCGACGCGCGGCATGGTTTCTTGGAGGTGAAGCCAACCATCACCACCACGTGGCCAGGACTGCCGAGTCGCCGGTGGGCGGGAAGTCGTACGGTCACCTTAGGCTTTGCCATCCCGCGGCAGGACGTGTACGGAAGGTCCGGACAGACGGCGCTAGGCGAGGCGTGACATGGCGAACCCGATTGAGATCATGCATGCGGCCCTGGCTGAGCGGCATGCTGACGACGCCGCGACCCCGGGCTCCTACCTCGCGATGTATGCCGACGACGCGACCGGGCGGATGTTCGCACGGTTCCATGCCGAAGCGGACCGGCTGCTCGGGTTCCTGGAACGCAAGAGCAGGACCGAGGGCCGGCACTACAACGCAGACGAAAGTCGTGACCTGCTGCAACTGATGCGCGAAGTCCTCGACGCCCACCGCGTCATGAAGGAAGCCGGACGCCCATTTGACATATCTCCTGCCTACTCCCAGGTACTTAAGCACTGCTGGGGGTTCCTCCAGGAGACGCAGGGTAGCGCGATTCCCGACGATCTACCTCCGATCTCGATCGACCGTTACAGCCCGATCTTCACGCTCGTCGACCGGCCCGGAACCAGCCTCGTTGTCGAACGGCAACGACTGCGGATGGTCGGTGGAGGCTCGTACGGAATAGTCTGGGAGTATGTCGACCCAAACTACGGAACTAAGTTCGCGTTAAAGAGGATCAAGTCGGACAGCGGAGTGGAGCTCACCCGGTTCCGCCGCGAATACGAGCTGATGCGGCAGATGGACTCTCCGCACGTTCTGCGTGTGTACAGCTACGACGACAACTTGAATGAGTACACGATGGAACACTGCACGGCCACGCTCCGCGACTTCATCAACCGGAACAACGCCAGGCTATCGTTCGAGCAGCGCCGCGAGATCGCCCTACAGTTCCTGCGCGGCCTGGAGCACATTCACAAGCGAGACGTGCTGCATCGGGACTTGAGCCCTGGCAACGTGCTGGTCAAAGAGTACGCCGACCTCGGGGTGCTGGTGAAGATTGCCGATTTTGGTCTGGCCAAGGCTGCGGACTCGGACTTGACCCGGACACACTCGGCGGTGAAGGGCACCATCGTAGATCCCAGCCTGGAAACCTTCCGCGACTATGACATCTCATACGAGATGTACCCGGTTGGTCACCTCCTCGGCTTCATCTTCTCGGGCCGCACCGACCCGTTCAGAGTGAGCGAGGATTTGCTCCCGATAGTGCGGCGGTGCCTCGACCACGACCGCTCGCTGCGGTACGCCAGCATCACCGAGCTCATCGCCGAGATCGCCGCGGTGTCACGCACATGACCTGGCAGATGCGTCGACTGCACTAACCGATGGCGATGTCATTGACTCGGGACCACAGCGCCTGCTCCACCGTAAGGCCCTCCGGCGCGGCAGGCTTGACCAGTACCAGAACTCCGGGTGGTCCGCATGTCGCGATCAGCAAAGCGATCGGGGCGAGATACTTCACCGACAGCGTGTCGCGTAGTGACATGGCGTGTGCGGCGAACTCCGCTGACAACGGGGAGTCGTCGGTACGTCCGTCGGATGGCGATACCGACACGCGAACCGAGCCGAGTACGTCGGGGGCAGCGTCAACCTATTCCGAGAAGACCTCGACGAGCCTAAGAGCGCGGATAGGCGGTTCGCGACGTGTTCATGGCGCCACTACGTCAGATTCTTGTGGAGCTCAATGCCTCGGTTACCGGGAGCACTGCGTAGCAGTTCCTAGTAATCGACGTTGCGTCGCTTCTTGCTCACCGCGGTCCGTGCCTGCACCGGGCAGGCGTCCGTGGCCGCTGCGCGCAAGAAGGAGTGATCGGAATGTTCAGGGCAGCAGTAACCAGTCGGCTGTCAGTGATCAGCGCACGACGAGCTTCTATCTTCTGCCTGAACTCCTGCTTCGCAGCTGCGCGGAGCAGGGACACGTCGTAGTTCGTTCACTCGATCCGCTGATCGACCTCCCCGCGGAGCTCGTTCAGTTGCCGCTCGATGAACCTGACGGATAGTTTTGATTCCTCGTTTTCGAGCTGGATGCTGTCGTCCCGGATTGTCTCCTGATCAGGCGACGGGGTGAACTGAGATGCCTGCCGGCGGAGGATCCCGGAGGCGCCTGTCAACGGCCACGTGACGGTGGTCCGTCTGCGGTGGAAGCGTTGGCCACGCTTCTTCGCGGTCTCCATGGATGACCGTTCGGTCGTTGTCTCGCCAGCCCGCTGAGCCGCTGTACGGGGCCTGCCTCGGCGGAGGTTCCCCTTCGCGACGCGGGGTCTCTGGCTGAATGTGGCCGAATAAACGAGTGCTCGGGGGTACCGGTATTAAGTTAGGGTTGGCTTGGCTATGTTGCCGAGTCTCAACTTGCGCGTCTGGAGGCGTCCCAGACGGTGCAAAACCCCAGGAGTCTGTCCCAGAATCGAGCGTCGGCGGCATCCGCTGCACCCACTGTATGGGGCATTGCTCAGGGGGCGATGCGGCCGGCCGGATCGGCGTCCTCGATCCCCGGCCTGGCGGTGCCCCTGAGTCTCGCCGGTGACGCACCGGGTCGCGTCCAGGGGGCGGTGTAAAAGACACGGGCGTAGGTTCCGCTTCACGACCTGACCAGTCTGCGAAGAAGGAGCCCATGCCCGTGTCTGTTCGAGTATCACCCACCGACCGGATCCACGCCAAGATCGACTCCCTGTTCGCCGAAGGCCGCGAGCTACCCGAGATCCTCGAAGAAACCGCCCGCCTCGGCGCCCAGCTAGTCATGCAGACCGCCCTGGAGGCCGAGGTCACCGAGTTTTTGGGCCGCGAGCGCTACCAGCGTGCCGCCACCACGCCTGATGCGGCAGAGGGCTCGCGTAATGGGCACCGGCCGGTGACGGTCAAGACCACCAGCGGGCCGGTCACGCTGGAACGCCCGAAGCTACGCGGCACGACCGAGAAGTTCGCCTCCCGGCTGTTCGGCAAACACGTCAC
>CAZEAV010000210.1:0-5591 GCA_964510215.1 uncultured Iamiaceae bacterium | reverse complement strand
CCCCACTGACCCAACGCGACGATCGGCTGGACAACCCCGAAGTCCCGAGCTTTCGGGGTGAGTTGACCCAGGGCGAGGACCGCATCGAGCGCGACCGGTGGGCCGGCGGCATACCCCCCGTGCACGCGATCGCGCCCCGCTTCCGGATCGGCAAAGCCCGCTGGTTCAACATCCTGTGGGTCATTCCCATCGGCTTCGTGCTGCTGATCGGCGGGGTCGCCATCGCCCAGTGGTTGCGCACCATCCCGGCGGTGGAGCACTTCATCGCCCGCTGGCCCGGCGACCGCATCACCCCCGCCGCGGTCGCCGACGCCGGTATGCCGTGGTGGGTCAATCTCCAGCACTTCGTGAACATGATCTTCATGTTCTTCATCATCCGCTCGGGCTGGCAGATCCTGGTCGACCATCCCCGTCTGTACTGGACCCGGCACAGTCGGCCCGGCGCCGAATGGGTGCGGGTGGCGCCCGAACCGCCCGATGATCCGCTGTGGACCGCCAAGCAGGATTGCGTGGACCTGCCCCGCCACGTCGGCCTTCCCGGCGTGCGCCACACGATCGGTCTGGCCCGTTGGTGGCACCTCACCATGGACGTCGGATTCCTGGTGAACGGCGCGATCTTCTACATCCTGATCTTCGCCACGGGCCAGTGGCACCGACTCGTGCCGACGTCCTGGTCGGTGTTCCCCAATGCGCTGTCCACCCTCATCCAGTACGCGTCACTGAACTTCCCGACGAACCACGGCTGGGTCGCCTACAACGGCCTGCAGCTCCTCGCCTACTTCGTCACCGTGTTCGTGGCGGCACCACTGGCGCTCATCACCGGGATGGGCATGTCGCCGGTGCTTTCCAACAAGTTCCACCGCATCTCGAAACACTTCCACATCCAGATGGCCCGGTCACTCCATGCGCTGGTGATGGCCTGGTTCGTGGTGTTCATCCTGATGCACGTGACGATGGTCTTCATCACCGGGGCCCAGAAGAACCTGAACGCCATGTTCGCGGCACGCAACTCGACCGGATGGTTCGGTGTCGCCGTGTTCGGCGTCGCCATGGTGATCGTCGTCGCCCTGTGGCTGGCGGCGAGCCCGTTCACGATGCGCCACCCGCGCATCGTCCAGAAGGTCGGCGACACCGTGGTCGGGCCCATCCAGCGTGCGCTGGAGCGGGTCAAGATCAGCCCCCGCCAGTACTCCGACGACGACATCTCGGACTACTTCTGGCACAACGGGCGCTACCCGGATTCCCCGGAGTACCTCGAGATGCTGGCGAACGACTTCGCGGACTACCGGCTCCGGATCAACGGCCTGGTGCGTCATCCGATGGAGTTGAGCCTGGACGATCTGCACGCGCTGCCCTACCACGACCAGACGACCCAGCACTACTGCATCCAGGGCTGGTCGGCCGTAGGCAAATGGGGCGGCGTGACCATGCAGACGATCCTGGATCTGGTCGAACCGCTGCCCGAGGCCCGATGGGTGGTCTTCTACTCGGTGGCCCAGGGTTCCGACGGGGGCATCTACTACGACGCGCAGCCGATCGAACAGATGCACACGCCGCTGACGATGCTCGCCTACAACATGAACGACGAGCCGCTCTCCTACGGCCACGGGGCGCCGCTGCGCCTGCGCAACGAGCTCCAGTTGGGATTCAAGCACGTCAAATGGATCAAAGGCATCGAGTTCGTCCACGACCGTGCCGAGGTGGGGAGTGGCTTCGGTGGGTACAACAACGACCACGAGTACTTCGGCTACGCGCAGACGATCTGAGCTGCGCCGAGGGCTCGGCGCAGCGTGGTCATCGCCGCCGAGAGGTCGGTAATAGGGTGATGCTTTCCGACTCACCCATCTCCCAGGACCCAGCATCGTGGCCTTACCAGAAAACATCGACGCTTCGCTGAACTTCGCGGATGCCCGGAAGTCCCTCGACGAATGGGGCCCACAACTCGCCGAGCACTACTACAACGCGACGATCACGTACTTCGACCGGCTGACCGAGGAGGTGTGGATCTTCGGCGTGAAGCCCGACGACGGCCCCGTGTCCTTCGTGCCCGGCACCTACGCGTCGCTCGGTCTTGGCTACTGGGAACCCCGCTGCGACGACGCGCTCGAAGCCGACATCGACGCCAAATGGTCCAAGCTGGTGCGACGGTCCTACTCGGTGTCCTCGCCGATGTTCACCAGCGAGGACTACCACGTCGACCACGGCGTGGCGGACCTGGCCCGGTGCGAGGATCTGGAGGACCTGGAGATCTATGCGGTGCTGGTGCGCCCCGAGGACGATTTCGTTCCGGGACTCACGCCGCGTCTGGCGCTCAAGGACGTCGGCGACCGGCTGTTCATGGGCCGCAAGATGGCCGGACGCTTCACCGCGGCCGCGATCACCGATCCGACCACGCCCCTGGTGTTCCTGTCGACGGGGACCGGTGAGGCCCCGAACATCGCCATGGCGGTCGAGCTGTTGCGGACCGGCCACACCGGGCCGATCGTGTCGGTGGTGACGGCCCGGCACTGGTCCGATCTGGTGTACGTGGACAAGAACCGGGCACTGGAAGAACGCTTCGCCAACTACACGTACCTGCCGATACCGACCCGCGAACCCGATGTGGAAAAGCGCTACATCCAGGACGTGGTCCGCACCGAGTTCACCCCCGACTCACTCGGCATCGAACTCGACCCGGCAACCACCCACGTGTTCGTGTGCGGCAATCCCGACATGATCGGCCTTCCCGACGAATCCGGCGACGAACCGGTCTATCCCGAACCCACCGGCGTGGTCGAGATGCTGGTGGAACGGGGCTTCAAGCTCGACAAGCGCAAAGACCCCGGCAACATCCACTATGAGGAGTTCTGGTGAGTCGACCACGCACTCGATCGGCGTCGTCGCGCTGGTCGGTGTTCTCGGAGGGCTCGATCCTGTCGATCGGGTCCAAAGGTTCGATCCTGTCGGTGGGAAGCGTCGGCTCGGCGTGTTCGATCGGCAGCATCGGATCGTTCGCCTCGGTGCTGTCGATCGGCTCGTTCCTGTCGGTCGGTGCGGTCCTGTCGGACCGATCACGCTTCGCCGTGCTGTCGTCACGCGCCCATCGGGCGGTGCTGCGCTCCGTAGGAGACCACACGGGTGCCACCGGCGGCTGACCCTGCCCGATCGTTCGGCGAGGGGTACGACGCCGTGGCGGCGACGGGTTCCATCGACGTCACCTACCTCACCGAAAGTTTCGTCGCGGTCCGAACGGTAGCCTGACCAGCAGAACGAGGACCGCCGAGACATCCAGGTGAACCATGTCCGTGCACGATGACGACCGTTACACGCTGATCTCGGCGGACACGCATGCCGGCGGGAGCCACGCGCAGTACCGGGAGTACCTCGACCCGGCCTACCGCGACGAGTTCGACGCCTGGCGTGGCAAGTATCGCAACCCCTACAACGACCTCGGTGACGATCGCCGGTTGCGCAACTGGGACGACGACATGCGGAACTCCCAGCAGGACGCCGACGGCGTCTCCGGCGAGGTCGTCTTCCCCAACACCGTGCCGCCGTTCTTCCCAACGTTCGTGCTGTTCGCCCCGCCGCCGAAACCCGAGCAGTACGACAAACGCCACGCCGGAATCCGCGCGCACAACCGCTGGCTCGTCGACTTCTGTGCGCGCTTTCCCGAACGCCGCGCGGGCATCGGCCAGATCTTCCTGAACGACGTCGACGACGCCGTCGACGACGTGACCTGGATCGCCGAGCACGGCCTGCGTGGCGGGGTCCTGCTCCCGAACGTCGCCCCCGACATCGACTGGATCGCGCCGATCTTCGACCGGTCCTATGACCGACTCTGGGCGGCGTGCCAGGACCTCGACGTGGCGGTCAACATCCACGGTGGCACCGGTTTCCCCAGCTACGGGCGCGACCCGGCGGCGATGCTCTACATGCTCTCGGAGGTGTCCTACTTCTCGCGACGCCCGCTGATCCTGATGCTGCTGTCCGGCGTGTTCGAGCGCTTTCCCCGGTTGCGGGTCGTGGTCACCGAGCAGGGCACCGGGTGGGTGCCCGGTGTGCTCGCCAATCTGGACCGCACGATCACCCAGATCCGTGACCACGGCGCGATCGGCGAGCTGCGGTTCGCCGACGACGTGGTCCTGCCCCGCACCGCGACCGAGTACGTTGCACGCAACGTGTGGTTCGGCGCGAGCTTCCCGCGCCGGACCGATCTGGACGCGGTGGCGTCGACCATCGGGATTGACCACCTGATGTGGGGCAGTGACTATCCCCACGACGAGGGAACCTACCCCTTCACGAGCGAAGCGCTCCGCCAGGTGTTCGCCGACTGGGACCCCGATGATGTCCGAAAGGTCGTCGCCGAGAACGCCGCGGCGTGCTACGGCTTCGACCTGGATGCGCTCGACGCGCACGCGGCGGTTCACGGCCCCCGTGTCGCGGATGTGGCCCGACCCCTCACCGAGCTGCCCGAGGGCGCGAACGAGGCCCTGCTCGCGAACGCCTGACCCGCGTCTCTGTGGGTCTGTGATCTCCTAGCGCGCCGCCCGTGGCACGCCTTGGTGACCACTGAAACGACCTTCGAGCGACGCCCGCAGCGATGCGTCGGACCACCCGACTCGGCGCCAGCCGACCAGCGCCGCACCGACCCATCCGGCGTCCGCGCCGAACGCCGCTGCACGGAGCCGCGGCGCGGGGCGTGGCGCGAGATGCCGGGCCAGGGCCGTCGAGAGCGGGTCGACCAGGTCCGCGCCGGCCTCCACCAGGCCTCCGCCCACCACCAGCACCTTGGGATCGAACAGCAGCATCGAGAGGTCCAGCACGTCCGCGAGCGCCTCGACGGCGTCGTCCCACACCTGACGGGCGACCGGGTCGGTAGCCAGACGATGGTGCACGTCCTCCGCCGTCACGTCTTCGGCGTCGACGCCGGTTACCTCGGTGTAGCGACGCGCGATCGCGGGAGCCGATGCGAACTCCTCGAGCCGGTGGCCGACACCGACACCGGACCGGATGCGCATTTGACCGACCTCGCCCGCCCCGGCGTGATCGGCGACGACCAGGCCGTGTTGGGCGCCGGCCGCGGCGATCCGGGTTCCGATCGAGACGTACAACAGGGTCCTCGCGCCGACACCGGCGCCCAGGTTCGCCTCGGCGAGCGCACCGCAGCGCACGTCGTGGCGCACCAGCACCTCACAATCCACGGCGTGACGCAGCGCGTCGGCAACGGCCACGTCGTGCCACGGCAGATTCGGCGAGTACTGGACCGCGCCGTGGTACTCGTCCACCTGGCCGGGGAGCGCGACGGTGACCAGGCGTGGCGCACGGCCCTGGACGAGGGCGCGGGAAGCCACGTCGTGGGCGATGCCACAGAGTCGCTCCAGGGTCCAGGGTTCATCTTCGGTGGCGGTGGAAATTCGCTGCACGTCCACGACACCCGGTCCCACCACCGCGGTCTTCACCAGGGCCCCGCCCACGTCCAACGCCAGGACGGCGTCTCGCGTTCCCGGACTCGTGGCTGCGTTCTCGGTGGTCGTTGCATCGCTCATGTGCGGACGAGTCTGCCATATCGGTCACCGGCCCGACCGTCGGAGCGGCGCTCAGGCGTCGTC
>CAZEAV010000209.1:0-5630 GCA_964510215.1 uncultured Iamiaceae bacterium | reverse complement strand
TGGTTTTGTTCCGGGGTCTGCCGGGCATGGCGGGGCGCCGGCGCACCGTCCACGTCGCGGGATGTGCCCACGAGTCGGCCCGGCAGGGCCCGTTCCAGGCCGTTGCGCACCACCATGAACGCTGCGTGCGGTCCGCCGTTCCCCAGGGGCACGCCGAAACGCTGGGAAGACCCGACGGCCACGTCGGCCCCCCATTCCCCGGGCGGCACGATCAGCGTGCAGGCCAACAGGTCGGTGGCCGCGATCATCAGCCCACCCTGTGCATGCACCTGATCGGCGAGTTCGGCGAGCAGATCCCGGTCTGCGAGACGCCCGCTGGAACCGGGCTGGGACACGAGCATGCCGAAGGCGGCACGGTCGCCGAGGCCCGTCGCCGGATCGAATGTGGTGACCTTCAGACCCAACGGCTCGGCCCGGGTTCCCAGTACGGCCAGGGTCTGGGGGTGGGTGTCGGCGTCGACCAGGAAGACCGCGTCGTCAGGGGCTTTGGACACGCGGCGTGCCAGCGTCATCGCCTCGGCCACCGCGGTGGCCTCGTCCAGCAGCGACGCGTTCGCCACGTCGAGCGCGCACAACTCGGCCACCATCGTCTGGAAGTTCAACAGCGCTTCGAGGCGTCCCTGGGAGATCTCGGGCTGATACGGCGTGTACGCCGTGTACCACGCGGGATTCTCCAGGATGTTGCGGCGGATCACCGGCGGCGTGATCGTGTCGTGGTAGCCGAGTCCGATCATGGCCCGCTTCACGGTGTTCGACGCGGCGATCTCGGCGAGTGCACGCAGCGCTTCGGCTTCGCCGACGGCCGCTCCGAGCGCAAGGGGAGTGGTGGAACGGATCCCCGCGGGGACCACCGCGTCGATCAACGCGTCGATGTCTTCCACGCCCAGCGCGGCAAGCATCTCGGCGCGCTGTCGGGGTGTCGGTCCGATGTGGCGGTCGGCGAATGCCGTACCCGCGGAGAGTTCGGTCAGCGTGGGGTCGTTCTGGGCCATGTCTGGGACGCCTTCGTAGTGCTCAGGCCAGTTGGCGCGCCAATGCGCCCGAATCGAAGTAGGCCCGCACGCCGACGAGTCCGGTGTCCTGGAACAGGAAGAAACAGGCGGTGCGCACCCGGAAGTGACGCCCTTTGGACCCGATGTCGCCCTGGGGGTCGCGGTAGGTGCCACTGAGCCACAGCTCCGCGGCGACGAGCGCCGGATCGTGCCAGAAGTTGATGACTTCGGTGACCAGATCGGGGAAGGCCCGCGCCCGCTCCACGAGGTATGCGCGCACCTCGTCGGCACCGTCGTACACGCGGCCGCTGCCGACGAGTTCGTAGCGGGGATGGGCGAACGTTCCCAGAATGGCATCGGGATCCCCGCCACGTTCGGTCTCGAGATGGCGTTCGAGTACGGCTTCCCGCTCGGCGCTCAACACGTTGGGGTCCGCGGACATCGGCAGCATCCTAGTGCGGTAATGGAACGACTCGGTCCGGCCGGGATGGCACAATGGCTACGAAAGACCCCGGGAGCCCGATGCCGACTGTGAACGAAACGGACCAAGCCTCCGCGGGGGCGATCGTGGTCGGGCCCGCAACCTCGGAGTCGTTCTGGCCCCTGACCACCCGCTGGCGTGCCATGGTGCGGGTGCAGGGAACCGACCGGTCTCCCGAATGGGTGCTCCAGCGGGTCAAAGCGGTGCCACTGTCGTCCCGGGGCGAACGCGCACTCCTGGAGGCGGTACGCGCGGATGACGGTCGGACCGTGCTCGCGACCGCGTCGGAACCCGGGGAACACCGGGTCGCGGCGGCGGTGATCGCGGCGCTGCGACTGGCGCCGGACCACCCGGACCGATCGCTGCGATTCCTGGCGTGGTTGCGCCAGAGCCCCAACGACCCCAGCCAGCTCCGCTTCCTGCGCCGCTACCTGCCCGGGCTCATGGTGCTGGTCCGCCTCGAAGACGATGTGGGGGCCGCGATCCCGATCGGACGGAGCGCGCTCGGGTTGCTGGCCGCGGACCTGCTGCGAGCTGCCGGTGAGTTGCCGGCCGCCGAGGAGGTGCTCGGGACACTGCCGGCGAACGCGCCGGTGGCGGTGGCCAGGGCCGGGCTGCGGCTGAAGGTCGGCGACTACGACGGCGTCCACGGCCTCGCCCGGGGCCGCCCACTGGTGAACGATGTGACCGCGCTCCTGCGGCGGGTCGATGCGGCGGCCCGCGAGCGGGAAGGTGACTTCGACGGTGCCCTGGCCGATCTCACCTCGGTGCTGGCCCTACCCGGGCTCTCCGGGCCGGCGGAACGCGCGATCCTTGCCGTTCGGAGCCGCGTGCTCCGAGCTCTGGGCCGCGACACCGAAGCCGGGCTGATCGATGCCGATTTCGGTGCCGCCGCGGCGACAGCCCAGAAATCCTCCCGGGCCGTTCCATCGCCACACGAGGCCACGGGACCGCCGCTGTTCGCCCGGACGCTCGCCGACGCGCTCGACGACGCGCAGGCGCGGGTGCTGCGCCAACCGTGGCACGGACCGGGCGACCCCGCGCTGGACCGCGAGACGATCGCGGCGCACACCGAGGACGCCGTCGCACTCATTGCCAGCGGCCAATTCGAAGCAGCCGAGGCCCAGTTGTTGGCGGACCTGGATCGGGCCGACGCCTGGGTGGACGCGGGCGGGAGCGTCGCAGACGACCTGTTCGTCCTGCTCGCCGGCATGTTCAACCAGCAGAACCTGACCACCGAGGAAGTCGCGACCCTGGAGCGACTGCAGGCGGCCCATGCGCGCGCCGGGTCCCGTTTTCCAGAGGACGCGGCGGTGCGCCTCGGCGATGCGAGGGCGTCGCTGGAGCGATTGCGCTGATTCGACGCCTCGGCGCGGCCTGCCCTGTACTTTACAGAACGGGTCTTATCGGCGTTTCGGAAGAATCTGCGTGAACGGCTCGCAATTGATGACTGTCACGCACTAGTCTCTGCCCGGAGTCGGAGCCGACCCGGGCTTCGCCAGACGGGCAAGGGGGCCGAAACATGCGGATTTCGAGGACGCTGCGATGGACCGCGGTGTTGGCGATCGTGGCGGTGGGCGCCGCGTCGTGCAGCAACAGCGGTTCCAAGTCGACCAATCCCTCCGGCGGTGACAAGAACGGGACCCAGAACGGCGGCCTCTTCCCGGCGAGTCTGGTGAACAAGCCCGTCCACGACGGGACACCCAAGCGAGGTGGCACGATGACCTACGGGTTGGAAAGCGACGTGCTGAACGTGTCGCCGAACCAGAGCGTGGTCCAGCCGGCCGACGTGCAGATGGCGAGTGCGGTGTTCGACCCGCTGGTCACCTTCGACGACAAGGGACTGCCCATCACCGACAACACCGATCATCACGTCAACCAGCTCGCGGACAAGATCACCCACTCCAAGGACCTGAAGACCTGGACGCTCACATTGCGCAAAGGCGTGGAGTTCTCCAACGGCGTCCCGTTGACCGCACAGGAAGTCGTCTCCAACACCGAGTGGGTCAAGGCATCAGGCAAGTGTGACTGCGACCCGAGCGCCCAGTTGATCACCCAGATCACCGCCACCGGACCCCTCACGGTCGTCTACCACCTGTCCGAACCGGTCGTGGACTGGCCCGGCAAGCTCGATCGCAGCGGGCTCGGCTGGGTCACCGAATCGAGTGCGCGGGAGGCGGCCTCGGATCCGAACAACCCCGACATCGAGCACCTGATCGGCACCGGGCCTTTCAAGTACCAGGCCCACTCGGGGGACACCTACACCCTGGTGGCCAACACCCACTACTACGGCGTGGACCACAACCACAACGACGCGAAGCTCCCGTACCTGGACAAGTTGATCTTCAAGCCGCTGGCCGATTCGACCACGCGCCTGCAGGCCGTGCAGTCCAATTCGGTCCAGATCATGCAGACCGCCGACACCTCCAACCTGGTCCAGGCCAAGAAGGACCCCCAGCTGCGCGTGCAGCCCACACAGGGATCGAGCTCCACGATCCTCGGGGTGAACCTCACCCATCCGCCGTTCGGGGTCACGCCCCGGTCCGGGGAGAAGCCCCAGGAGACCGCGCAGCGCGCGCTGGACGACCCGACCGCCCTGGCCGCTCGCCAGGCCCTCAACTACGCCATCAACCGCAACGAGATCAATCAGAAGAACTTCAGCGGCACCCGGAAACCCGCGTACGGCTTCCTGCCCAGCGACAGCGCCTACTACGACCCTCAGGGCCAGCTCCCCCGGTTCAATCTGGCCAAGGCCAAGGCACTCGTGGCCAAGGTGCGCAAAGCGGGCGTGACCACGAAGGTGCACGCGCTCTGCGTCAGCGTTCCCCAGTCCACCGCCACCTTCCAGCTGATGCAGCAACAGTGGAAATCAGCGGGGTTTTCCGCGACCATGAAACAGGTCGAGCAGGCGGTGCTGGTCCAGACGCTCCTCGCCGGCGGCGGCGACATCGACTGGGACGTCGCATGCTTCCGCGCCCCCCAGGTCGCCGACCCGAACGGCCTCTACAACGCCCTGCACTCGGGCGGCCCGACCAACTTCGTGAAGTACGACCGGGCGAACGTGGACGCCGCGCTCGATCAGGCCCGTCAGATCTCGAACCAGGCCGAACGCAAGAAGCTGTACGACCAGGTGCAGAACCAGGTCGCCAAGGACGTCGCGTACATTCCGCTGATGTTCGATTACGACGGCAACGTGTTCCGTACCGACGTCGCCGGTCTGTCCGCTCCGTCCCCCACGTCGCTGGGCATCATCCGCCCGGGGGGCCTCTACTTCAAGCAGAGCTGACCGAGCGGACCCGACCCCGCGATGGGTGTATGGTCTCCGACGCAGGACCAAGGGGACATTCGCCAACAAGGGGAAAGTGTGCGACAAGCATCGATCCGGAGCCATCTCGTCCGAGGGTTCGCCGTGGTGTGCGTGTGCGCGTTGGCAGCAGGGGCGTGCAGCAACAGCAGCAACCACACGACCAAGCCCGACCGGACGTCCGGCAACGGCGGTGGGAACGGCGGCACGACCCAGCAGTCCAGCGGGCTGTTCCCCACGGACATCCTGAACAAGGCGGTCCATGAGGGCACTCCCGAACGTGGCGGCAGCATCACCTTCGGTGTCGAGAGCGACATCCTGGACACCTCCCCCAACCAGAACGTCATCCAGCCTTCGGATGTCGAGATGGCCTACGCGGTGTTCGACCCGCTGCTCACCTTCGGCGACACGGGCAAGTTCAAAGGGGTGCCGGTGACCGACAACACCGACCACGCCTACAACCAGCTCGCCGATTCGATCTCCTCGAAGAACGACGACCTGACGCACTGGACCATGAAGCTGCGCAGCGGCGTGGAGTTCTCCGACGGCACCCCCCTGACCGCCCAGGAGGTCGTGGACCACACCAAGTGGATCATGGCGTCCCCGACGTGTGCGTGCGCGTCGGACGCGAAGAACATCGCGTCGGTCACCGCATCCGGACCCCTCACCGTCGACTACACGTTGAAGGAACCGGTGGTGGACTTTCCCAACAAGCTCACCGGTGGCGGGCTGGGATGGATCACCGAGTCCAAAGCCCGTGAAGCCGCATCGAATCCCTCCAACCCCGACATCGAGCACCTGATCGGCACCGGTCCCTTCAAGTACCAGGCGAAATCCGGTGACTCCTACACCC
>CAZEAV010000208.1:0-5642 GCA_964510215.1 uncultured Iamiaceae bacterium | reverse complement strand
CTCGACGGCTCCGAAGGCCCTGCCGCGGCGAACGCGCGCGCCGAGGTGCAGGCAATCGGTCGCGCCGTCGCGGTCCCGGTGGAATTCCAGGACGAACGCCTCACGACCGTCACCGCGCACAAGTCGCTCCGGGAGGCCGGTGTGCCAGGGCGGCGTGGACGCAAGGTCGTGGACGCGGTCGCCGCCACGGTGATCCTGCAGAGCTGGCTGGACGCCCATGCGGAGACCCGGCGGTGACCACGCGGGGGCGCCGGCGCAGGCGCAGGCGCCGCGCCCTGGCGGCTTCCGGGGTGGTGGTGCTGGCGCTGGTCATCGCGGTCGTCGTACTGTTCGGTTGGTATCGGACCCAGTTGTCCGCCGGTGGTGGTTCTCACGCCACGGTCACCGTGAAGGTGCCCTCGGGCGCCGGCACCGGGGACATCGCGGACCTGCTGGCGCATCGCCACGTGATCCGGAACGCCACGGCGTTCACCTGGCACGTCCGCTTCAGCGGCGCCGGCCCTTTCGAGGCCGGCCGGTACCACTTCGCCCAGAACAGCTCGGCGGACCGGGCGATCGACGTGCTGACGAAAGGGCCACTGGGACCCGAGATCACCAAGGTCACGATTCCCGAGGGATTCCGGTTGACCCAGATCACGAAGAGGATCCACGATCGCGTGCCGCGGTTCACCACCGACGAGCTCCGGTCCGTCCTTCAGAGCGGCAAGGTGCACTCCGCGTTGTTGCCGGATGGGAGCCACGATTTCGAGGGCCTGTTGTTCCCCGCCACCTATGACGTGACGCCGTCGGACACCGCGACCGAACTGCTCCAGAAGATGGCGGACGGCATGGCCGAGCGCGTCGACGGGCTCGACGTGGACGCGAATGTGAAAAAGCTGGGCCTGGACGATTACCAGGTGCTCGTCGTCGCCTCGCTGGTCCAGGCCGAAGCGGGCAACCCCGACGAGGCGCCCAAGATCGCACGGGTGATCTACAACCGGATGGCCGCGGGCGACCCGCTCGGCATCGACGCCACCAGCCGGTACCTGTCGATCAAGACGGGCGATCCGGTCGATTTCGAGTCGACTTCGCCCTACAACACCCGTCGACGGCCCGGCCTGCCCCCCACGCCCATCGGCGCGCCGGGAGCCTTCGCGTTGCAGGCGGCCGCGCACCCCGCCGTCGGCGACTGGCTGTACTACGTGCGCGACGTCCACAACGACGCCCAGGGTCGTCCCCAGCACGTGTTCACCGACTCCGCCGAAGCGTTTGCCCGCGCCAAGCGGGCCTGCCACGACGCCGGTCTGGGTTGCGGATGAGCGTCATCGGACGGCTGCCCGAAGCCACGACCCGGCTCGCCGCGGTGATCGGCGAACCGGTCCGCCATTCGTTGTCACCGGTGCTGTTGAACGCCGCGTTCTCCGAGTGCGGCTTGGACTGGGTGTACTGCGCATTCGAGGTGCCACGGGGGTCTGCCGGTGATGCGATCGCGGCCATGCGGTCGCTCCCGCTGTGGGGGCTGAACGTCACGATGCCCCACAAGGAGGCGGTGGTCGCTCACCTGGATGCGGTCTCGCCGGAAGCGGAGCGACTCGGGGCGGTGAACTGCGTCGTGTGGGAATCGTCCCGACTCGTCGGTCATTCGACCGACGGCGCCGGGCTGATCGACACCCTCGCCCGGGATCAGGACTTCGACCCCGAGCACAAACGTTGCGTGGTGATCGGTGCCGGGGGAGCCGCCCGGGCCGCGGTCGCGGCACTCGCGGATGCCGGAGCGGCCGAGGTGATCGTGGTCAATCGGACGGCTGAGCGTGCCGAAGGAGCCGCGCGACTGGCGTCTGGTCGGGGCCGGGTCGGCCGGGTGGACGACGTGACGACCGGCGACCTGATCGTGAACGCGACCCCGATGGGCATGGCGGTGGACGGGACACCGGCACTCCCCTTCGATCCCGAGCTGATCTCGCCACACCAGCTCCTCCTCGACATGGTGTACGACCCGCCGGTCACCCCGATCGTGGCCGCGGCCCGGGACCGGGGAGCGCCGGCGACCGGGGGATTGGGGATGCTGGTCCACCAGGCGGCCCGTGCGTTCTCGTTGTGGACGTCGCAGGCCGCGCCGATCGAGGCGATGGCTGCCGCGGCCACCGCCGAACTCGCGCGCGGGGTCGGGTGAGCCCCTCGATAGCGATGTCGTAGGATCCGACGATGCAATGTCGCCGGTGCGGTGGTCGAGGGTGAACCTACGTCAGCGGATCGTGGAGGCGCCGCCCGGATTGCAGTGGCACCTTTGGCGCGTGCTCACCAGGGTGCTGCTGCGGCCGACCTTCGCCCAGCTCGGCGAGCGCACGGTGATCGCGGCGCCGCGGAATCTGCGCGGCGTCGACCGGATCCGGGTCGGCGCGGACTGCGCCATCTATCCGGGCGTGTGGTTGCAGGCCGAGGAGGCCGGTTCTCTGACCATCGGCGATCGGGTGAACATCGCGCACGGGGCCCATCTCCACGCCTGGGACCCGGTCACGCTCGGTTCGGACTGCATGATCGGTGCCGGGTCGCTCATCATCAGTGCCGAGCACACCCACGACGACCGTCACGCGATCGCGCCGTCGGGCCCGATCACCCTCGGTGACGCGGTGTTCGTGGGCGAACGGGCGACGATCCTGGGAGGTGTGACCATCGGAGACCGAGCCACCATCGGCGCCGCGACCGTGGTGACCCGTGACGTCCCGGCAGATGCCATCCTGGTCGGTGCCCCGGCCCGACTGATCTCGGGGTCCGAGCGGTGAGCCGTGTGCTGGTCACCGGAGGCGCGGGGTTCATCGGTTTCCACGTCGCTCGGCGCCTGGCGGAGGGCGGTTTTCACGTCGTCTCGCTGGACAACCTGTCGCCCCAGGTACATCTCGATCCAAGCGCGTCGCGGCGCCGGCTCGTCGGGGAACTCGTCGAGGGTGATCTGTTGGACGACGGCGTCTTCGGGCGAGTGGGCGCGGTGGACGCGGTGGTTCACCTGGCAGCCGAGACCGGCGTCGGCCAGTCGATGTACGAGACCGACCGCTACCGGGCCGTGAACGTCGAAGGCACACGGCGGGTCGCCGAGTTCTGTGCGCGACAGTGCGCGCCGTTGGTGCACTTCAGCTCCCGCGCGGTGTACGGCGAGGGGCGCTTTTTGTGTGCCGACCACCCCGACGTGGACGACGGGTCCTGCTGCGCGGCGGCACGGCCCGTGGCATCGCGTGAGGGCGATCCGCTGAACCCGGTGTCGGTGTACGGGGAGACGAAAGTCGAAGGTGAGCGACTGTTGGCGACGGGCGCAGCGGGAGCGTCGCCGGTGTCGATCGTGCGTCCTCAGAACGTGATCGGCGCCGGTCAGGCGCTGCACAACCCCTACACGGGTGTGCTCGCGGCTTTTCTCGCCCGGCTCAAGGAAGGTCGACCGATCCAGGTGTACGGAGACGGTACCGCGACCCGGGATTTCGTCGACGTGTCCGACGTCGCCCGTCTCGTCGAAGCGCTGCTCGCCGACCCGCCCACGGGATCTTCGCCGCGGATCGTCAACTTCGGCTCGGGGAAGAGGACGACGCTCGTCGAACTGGCATCTTTTGCCATCGCCGGCGCGCCGGTGGCCGGGGCGATCGAACACCTCGATGTCCATCGCGCCGGGGACGTCGAGCACGCCTGCGCGGACCTGACGCGCGTCCACGCGCTGGGACTTCCTTCCCCCCGCGTGTCCGTCGCCGAAGCGGTCGCGCGCTTCATCCGCGACGGCTGGGATGCGCCGGGCGCGGCATCGTCGATCTGGGACGACGCGCTGGATGCGCTGACCGAGCGGGGCCTCGCCACGTGAATGCCCCTCGTCGGGTACTGCTCATCTCCCCGGTCTTCCACGAGTACTGGCGATCCATCGCCCGGGGTTTCGAGGCAAACGGTCATCACGTCGATGTCCACTGCTACGACGAGCACGCGCGCCCGCTGGTCCGGGTGCGCAACAAGGTGGTCTTCGAGGGGCTCGACCGGGTGCGCCCGGGCGCAGGGACCGCGCGTTTCGTGGGAGCCGCGACGAAAGGAGCGCGGGCGGCACTGCGGCGCGTCCGTCCCGACGCCGTCGTGGTCGTCAAGGGTGATCTGCTCGACGACGCGTTCTGGGACGATCTGGCAGGCACGGAGGTGCCCCGTGTGCTGTGGCTGTACGACGAGCTGCGCCGGACCCGCCTCGAGCTGGATCGCCTCCCAGATCTGGGCCCGGTCGCGAGCTATTCACCCGACGACGTCGACGCGATGGTCCGGGCCGGCGTCGACGCCCACCATGTGCCACTCGCGTTCGATCCGACCTTCGGCCAGACCCGGATCCCGAGCGATGAGGTCCTGTTCATCGGGGCCCGCTATCCGGGCCGTACCACGCTGTTGGCCGAGGCGTACCGGATGGGCGTTCCGGTGCGCGCGGTGGGCAAGGACTGGTCTCACCGCGTCGTCGACCGCTTTCGGACCTGGAGCTTCCAGCGTCCCGACATCCCCGCCGGGCCGTCGGTCCCCCGAGGGGTCGGTGCGGGGATGATGGCGGGCGCCCTGGCCACGCTCAACATCCACGGGGACCAGGACGGATTCACCATGCGGACCTTCGAAGCCTCAGGCGTCGGCGCGCTCCAGCTCATCGATCGGGCCGACGTGGCGCGGCACTATGAACCCGGCGTCGAGGTGTGCACCTTCGCGTCCGCCTGCGAGGTCGCCGAGATCGCCGAGCGTGCCAGGCGCGAGCCGCACTGGGCCGCCAGAATCCGCGCCGCCGCCCGTGCCCGGACCCTCGCGGAGCACACGTTCGCGCATCGGGCCCGCGACCTGGAGGCCCTGTGGGACTGATCCACCCGTCCGATCTCGACGCCTTCCGTCGCGACGAGGCCCGACGTCAGAGCTTTGCGAGACTGCGCCGACTCCGTGCCGCGCTGCGGGGAAATGCCGGACCCACGCCGCTGCGGCTGAAGCTGGGCGGCGCGACGCCGGACATCCTGCTGGTCATGGACTCCCGGGCGGTGTCGTGCCGCGCCGCGGTGCTCGATCCGCTCGCGCATCTGCCGGCGGCGCGGGTCGGGGTCCTCGCTCCGTTCGATCTGGATGACGTGCCGCTGCGTGGCCCGACGATGCCTGTCGCCGACGCCGCCGATCTGGCACGGGCGGTACCGCGCGTCCGGACCGTGCTCTCGGCGGGGAATCATGCTCCGGGTGGCGCGGCAGCCCACGATTTCGTCACCGCGTCCGGCGGAACATCCGTCGTGGTGCAACACGGCATGTTGTTGCCGCAGGCCGCGCCGTTGCCGCCTGAGGTGCATGCGGTCGCCTGGTCCGACGCCGACGCCGAGTTCTGGCGGAGTGGCCGGACCGACTGCACGATGCACGTGCTGGGGAGCCAACTGCTGCATCGGGCCGAGCTGACACCGGATGTCGAGATCCCGCAGGACGCGCCGCCGGTGTACGTGGGCGCGTTGCACGGAACCGAGCTGCCGCGGCTCCAGATCGAACGGGTGGCCCGTCAGTTCTGTCTGGCGACCGGCGCTTCGTACCGCCCCCATCCCAGTGAGACCGACCTGCAGTCGCGGATCACCCACCTCGTCTGGAAGCGACTCGGGATCACCTTCGAGACATCCGGACTGACGCTCGTGGAGATCGCCGCGCCG
>CAZEAV010000207.1:0-5669 GCA_964510215.1 uncultured Iamiaceae bacterium | reverse complement strand
CACCAAAGCCATCTATCAGCGGTACTTGGGATGGTACGACGCACATCCGGCGAAACTCTGGGCGCATCCGCCCACCGTCGCGGCGAGCCGCTACGTCGCCGCGATGGGCGGCCGGGACGGCGCGCTCGCGGAGGCCCGGCGCGCATTCGACGAAGGCGACTACAGGTGGGCCGCCGAAGTGGGCAAGCACCTGGTCTTTGCCGTTCCCGACGACTCCGCCGCCGCCGAACTGCTCGCCGACACCTTCGAGCAACTCGCGTTCGGCTCCGAGAACGGCATCTGGCGCAACGTGTATTTGGCCGGCGCCACCGAATTGCGCAACGGGGTTTTCGGCACGCCGACCCGGGGTTCGCACGACATCGTGGGTGCGTTGCGCGTGTCCCACGTCTTCGATTCGATCGCCACCCGCCTGGACGGTCCCCGGGCCTGGGACATCGAGCTGCAGATCGGCTGGGTGATCACCGACGAGGGGACGAACTACGTCCTCCAGTTGCGCAACGGCGCCTTGCACCACGAGGTGGTCGACACCATTCCCGACGGCGTGACCACGTTCACGCTGACCCGGCCGGTGCTCATCGGCATCGTCACCCGGACGATCGACCCGATCGCCGCGGTGGCGGACGGGTCGGTCGTGATCGACGGCGACGGCTCGGTACTGGCGACCCTGGTCGGTCTCGTCGACGCTCCGGACCCGGATTTTCCCATCGTCACCCGGTGAGCCCGGCGGGCGCGGGCGCTGTGTCAGAATCACCTTCCATGAGTGGCAACGGTGTGGCCGTCGGTCGGGTACGGGAACTGTGGCGGTTTCCGGTGAAGTCGTTCCAGGGCGAGCCCATGGACGAGGTCACGGTCGGCCCGAACGGCGTGGTCGGCGACCGCGTCCACGCACTGCGTGATCCGGCAACGGACAAGATCCTGTCGGCGAAACGTCACGGAATCCTGCTCCAGGCCGCGGCACGGACGGTCGGTGACGACGTCGTCATCGAGTTGCCGGACGGATCCGAGCACACACCGGGAGATGCCGACATCGACGATGTGCTGTCCGCCTGGCTGGGTTTCGAGGTCACGCTGGACACCGCGGCCGCGGACAGGACCAACGGCGTGTACGAGTTCGCGTTCGACATCGAGGACTCACCCGACGCCGAGTGGTTCGACATCGACATTCCCGTGGGGAGTTTCGTCGATCTCTACGGCGCCCACCTGCTCACCACGGCGAGTCTCGCCACAATCGGGGACCATCACCGTGACGGCGACTGGGACATCCGCCGCTTCCGACCGACCGCATTCATCGACACCGGAGACGCCACCGGCTACGTCGAGGATTCCTGGATCGACGCCACCGTCACCCTCGGCACCGCGTCGGTCACCCCGGAGATGCCCACGATCCGGTGCGTGATGCCCAGCCGGGTGCAACCCGCCCTGGGTGACCGGGAGTCGCTGCCCAGGGACAAGGTGACCTCGCGCACGATCACCGCCGAACACGGGTCGAACCTCGGGGTGTACGGCGCGATCACCGCTCCCGGCCACATCGCAGTGGGTGACCCCGTCAGCGTGGCGCAATCGGGCTGAACGATGCTCCGGCGGGTACGGGCACCCGCTCCGCAACGCCGTCTTCGTCACGGGGGTTGCATTCGGCGCGGCCGTACGCCAGAATAATCTCATGTTGAGCTTTATTCCGGGAGCGCACCGATGACCACCGCCCTGCACACCGACCGCTACGAGTTCACGATGGCGTCGGCTGCCCGTCGCGACGGCATCGCCGACGCCGACGCCGTGTTCGAGGTGTTCACCCGCGCGCTGCCCGCGGGCCGTCGCTACGGCGTGGTGGCGGGAATGCCCCGGGTCATCGACGCCATCATGAACTTCACCTTCGACGACACCACGCTCGCGTGGTTGGTCGATTCCGGCTCGATCACCGTCGTAGACGCCGAGCGACTTGCAACCTGGCACTTCACCGGTGACATCTGGGGCTACCCCGAAGGGGACGTCTACTTCCCCCACTCGCCGATCCTCGGGGTGCGCGCCCCGTTCGGCGACGCGACGCTCTTCGAGACGGTGGTGCTGTCGATCCTCAACCACGACTCGGCCGTGGCGGCCGCGGGTGCACGGATGGTCACCGCCGCACGCGCGACACATCATTCGGTCCGACTGGCCGAGTTCGGCGCCCGCCGCACCGATCCCGAAGCGGCGGTGGCCGCGGCACGAGCCGCGTACCTGGTGGGTTTCGATGCCACCGCGACGCTCGAAGCCGGTCGTCGCCACGGCATCCCCACCGTCGGGACGGCGGCCCATTCGTTCACCCTCGCCCACGCGGACGAGCTGGCCGCGTTCGGCGCACAGCTCGATGCGTTCGGCATCGACACCACGCTGCTGGTGGACACCTTCGACATCCCGACGGGCATCGCCAACGCCGTGCGGGCCGCGCAGGCACATGGCGCCCCGGGACCGGGTGCGATCCGCATCGACTCGGGCGACCTGTTGGTGGTCACCCGCGCGGCCCGGCTCCAGCTCGACGCACTCGGGGCGACCGACACGACGATTCTGGTGTCGGGCGACATGGACGAGTACAGAATCGCGGACCTGGTCGGGCACGATGCACCGGTGGATGCCTATGGCATCGGGGCCCGATTGGTGACCGGATCGGGCTATCCGGCGGCCGGATTCGTCTACAAGCTCGTCGCGATCGAACGCGACGGTCACATGGTGCCGGTGGCCAAGGTGTGTGAGAACAAGATGTCAACCGGCGGGGTGAAACGGACCGGGCGTGCCACCGACGACGACGGCCGACTCGTCGCCGAGACCTTCGAGGTGCTGGATGGCCCCCCGTCACAGATCGACCCGAGCCGGATGGGCCACCAGATCCCTTACGTCATCGCCGGGGAACCCACCGACGCGGCGCGCGACGATCTGGTCCGCGCCCGCGCCCGCCACGCCGCGGCGATGGCATCACTACCCGGCCCCGCACGCGGTATCGCCCCCGGCGAACCGCTCCTGATCGCATCCAGGGCACCCGATGAAGGGGCCCTCGCCCTCACCGGGGCCTGACGCCGAGGAGACGACACCATGAACGGACAACGCCGAGCACTGCTGATCGTGGACGTGCAGAATGACTTCTGCGAAGGGGGATCCTTGGCCGTCGACGGCGGCGCGGCCTGCGCACAGGCCATCGACGACTTCCTCCGCGACCGGCGGGACCAGTACGTGTCCGTCTACGCCTCCGCCGACTGGCACATCGACCCCGGGGAACACTTCGCGTCGCACACCGGCACGACACCCGATTTCGTCGACACCTGGCCCGACCACTGCGTCGCCGACACCCCCGGCGCCGCGTTCCACCCCGCGTTCACCGAACCGGTCGACCACGTCGTCCGCAAAGGAGCACACGCGGCCGCCTATTCGGCATTCGAGGGCACCGATGCCTCGGGTGCGACGCTCGCGGAGCTCCTCGAATCCGAAGAGGTCGAACGACTCGACGTGTGCGGCATCGCGACGTCGCACTGTGTGAAAGCCTCGGTCGAGGACGCTCACAAGGCGGGCTATCGGGCGCGGGTGCTCGTCGATCTGACCGTGGGCGTCACGCCCGAGCTCAGGATGGCCGCGCTGGAGGACCTGGCGATGCAGGGCGTGGCGATCGATTGAGAATGTCCGCCGAGCTCACCGACGAGGCGACCTTTCTCGCGCGGTATTCCCTTCGTGACCACCCACCGGCGGCGGTGACGGTGGACCTTGCGTGTCTGACCATCCGGGACGGCCGTCTCGCCGTGTTGTTGATCCAACGGGGTGGTCATCCCTACCGGGGCCGGTGGGCGCTGCCCGGCGGATTCGCCCGCGACGACGAGACCCTGGAGGCCTCGGCGCACCGGGAGCTCGGCGAGGAGACCACGATCCGTGTCGCCCACCTGGAGCAACTCGGGACCTACGGTGATCCGGGGCGGGATCCCCGTGGCCACATCGTGTCGGTGGCCTACGTGTCCTTCGGTCCGGATCCGGGGAATCCCGAGGCCGGGGACGACGCCGCCGCGGCCCGGTTCTGGACCGTCGAGGACCTCGATCTCGCAGGCGACGGCTCCTCGGCGGCGATCGCCCTCGCATTCGACCACCGCCGCATCATCGGCGATGCCGTGGAGCGTGCCCGCGCCAAGCTGGAATACACCACCCTGGCGGCCGCGTTCTGCGGCGAGACGTTCACGATCGTGGAGCTGCGCGGCGTGTACGAAGCGGCGTGGGGCGGCCCGATCCACCCAGGGAACTTCCGCCGCAAGGTGCTCTCGACTCCGGGATTCGTCATCCCCTCCGGTACGGCGTCGCGTTCGGGACCGGGACGCCCCGCGGAGTTGTACCGCCGCGGACCGGCCACGCGCATGACGCCTCCGCTGCTCCGACCCGAATGGCCGTGGCGGTCGAATCCCTGACCAGCACGAACCGCGTCGCGCATCGTCGACACCTCATCGGCGCGACCCTCACGTCGCGGCGTCGAGCAGCCCGGCGAACGCCTCGGCCGGCATCGGTCGACCGAGCAGAAATCCCTGTGCGGCCCGACATCCCAGTGCGAGCAGCGCGTTGCGCTGGGCGTCGGTCTCGACGCCTTCGGCGGTGACGGTCAGCCCGAGCGCGCCGGCCAGATCGAGCGTCGCGGCGACGATCGCCCGATCGGTCGGGCTCTGGGCGAGGTCGGTCACGAAACTGCGATCCACCTTCAGCGCGGTGAGCGGCAACGACCGGAGCTGGAGATACGACGAATACCCCGTGCCGAAGTCGTCGATCGCCAGGCCCACTCCCAGCCCGCGGAGCTGCTCGAATCTGGTCGCGGCAACCTCGGGGTCGGACAACAACGTGCTCTCGGTCAACTCCAGACACAGCGACGACGCCGGCAGACCCGAGTCGGCGAGCACATCGGCGACCTGATCCACGAAATCGACCTGCCGGAGTTGCCGCGACGCCACATTGACCCGCAGCAGAAACGGCGCGTGGCCGCACCGAGCGGACCACGCCGCCGCGGTTCGGCATGCGGTGTCGAGCACCTGGCGCCCCAGCGCGGCGATCAGGCCGCTGGCCTCGGCCAGGGGAATGAACTCGGACGCGGCGAGGAGCCCGTGGTTGGGATGCCGCCAGCGCGCCAACGCCTCGGCGCCCAGGAGTCCGCCGGTGGCCAGGTCGAACTCGGGCTGGTAGTGCACCTCGAGACGATCGTCCTCCACCGCGTGGCGCAGCTCGGTCTCCAGGCGCAGCCGTGCCGAGCGTTCGCGGTGCGCCCCGGGATCGGCGAGGGTCACCGCGTCGCCGCCGTTGGATTTGACCTGGTACATCGCCACGTCGGCTTTGCTCATCAACTCGCTGGTCTCGGTGTCACCGTCGCCGGTGTGGGCCACCCCTGCGCTGGCGGTGATCGTGATCGCGCCGGAGGGCAGATCGAACGGGACCTTCAGAGAGGCCAGCAGATCCTCCACGGCATGCACCGCGTCGTCGGGATCGGTGACGTCGACCACGAGCGCCAGGATCTCGTCGCCTCCCAGTCTGGCGAGCGTGATGCGCTCGGAGGCCCGCCGGCGCAGTCGGCCGGCCACCTCCCAGAGCAGGGCATCCCCCACGGCGTGGCCGTACGTGTCGTTCACCGTCTTGAACCGGTCGAGGTCGATGTAGCAGACACCGATCGTGGCGCCCTCGGCGGC
>CAZEAV010000206.1:0-5702 GCA_964510215.1 uncultured Iamiaceae bacterium | reverse complement strand
TGGTCATCGAGGGAGTCAGCAGCCGTGCCAATAGGGTGTCGTCGCACCCGACGACTGCGATGTCCTCGGGAACGCGAAGGCCGGCCTCATGCAGGCCGGCAATGACGCCGCTGGCAACCATGTCGTCGTACGCGACGACTGCCGTTGCGGAGCTGGCGATCACACTCGGAACCGACTCTAGGCCGGCCGCGAACGTGGGCGCACGAGGACCGAGATCGACCAGTTCGAAATTGGCAGGGCTGACCCACTGAGCGAGCGCATTAGCACGCTGTGTCGCTGCCCACGACGCCGACGGTCCGCGGACGATCGCAAGCTTCTTGTGTCCTTGCGCGACAAGGTGTTCGGCAGCCTGCGCCATTGCTTCGCGGTAATCGATCAGGACCGCGTCAAGACCAGTGATAGGGCGATTGATCACAACCGCGGGCGCGGTTCCTAGAGCGACTTTCAAGACCCCTGTCGGTGCACGCGGAGAAGCCAGAATCACACCGTCAACTTCGTCAAGCAGACTGCTGACGAGGTCGGCCTCGTCCACGGGCCTTTCGTCGCTATTTACAATCAGTAGCGAGCAATTGGACGTGGTCGATGCGGCATGATGGATCACGCGCAGCATCTCCGTGAAGAACGGGTTGCCAACATCGGGTACCAGGAGACCGATCCGGCCCAGATGTCCCGTCGCGAGGCCGCGAGCGAGCTTGTTCGGGCGGTATCCGATCTCGGCAGCCGCCGCCAGAATGCGCTGCCGCACGCCAACGCTTACTACGTCCGGTCGACTGAGAGCACGCGAGACCGTTGAGGCTGACACTCCGCAACGCTCGGCGACTGTGAGCAAAGTCGGCCGCTTCATTCCGTCCACCGGCCTCCTCCATCTCCGAAATTTCGCGCGGGTACTCACCGGAGCGATTCAACTCCCGAACTGCAGAATCGTCGCGATGCTGCCAGAACCACCCAGGATCAAGCAAGGCGGTCGCTTGGCCAAGCAAGACCCGATGGACCTGGTAAGCGGACCTTCCGCCAGACGAGCCAGCCTTTGGTCCTGCAACCGCTTGCAAAATCTACAGGTTGGCGTATCGTATCGCGCAACTGCAAGCGCTTGCGCACCGGCGGTATCGCACGAGAGGCAAGACCGTTCCGAACAAGCGGACGATCCGGTCGCAGCGCCCGCCACAGCTGTCCCCCGAGAAGCGAAAGTTGGATCACCGATGTTGAAGCGAACACCCGGCGTCGTAGTGGCGACCATCGGAATTGCCGCATTGCTCGTGGCCGCGGGCTGCGCAGGAAACAGTTCCAGCGGCGACGGCAGCAAGAGTGCGCCGCCGAACGCAAGCGATCTGGCACTGCCATCGTCGCCGGTCACGCTGAACCTCGTTGACGTCGCCGGTGACATGCAAGTTGCGCAGCCGATGATTGAGGACTACATCAAGGCACACCCAGATCGGGTGAAGAAAGTCAATTTCGATACGGGTGACGCGACTCAGATTGTAAGTAAGCTCAAGGCGCAGCAGTCGGCTGGTAAGACGCAGATTGACATACTTCTAACGGGCAATGATGCGCTGGGATTGGGCATCGAGGAGGGAGTATTCACTAAACTCTGGCCCACATATGAGGCGCAGCTGGCAGACAGCGTATCCACCTACCAAGAAGGTGCGAAGAAGTTATTCGATGACACGAATGGCTTCGCCACCGTGAACGACTTCGGGAACTATGGACCGTTGCTTGAGTTCCTACCCAGCTCTGTTCCAGAGCCCCCAAAGACGGCGGACGATCTGCTCCAATGGGCCAAGGACAATCCAGGCCAATTCATGTACGCGCAACCTGCCAATTCAGGTCCCGGTCGGGCATTCGTGCAGGGACTTCCGTACATCCTAGGCGACAGCGACCCGAGCGATCCGATCGACGGGTGGGACAAGACGTGGGACTATTTGAAGGAGATCGGTCAATATATTGACTACTACCCATCCGGCACAACGGCAACGATGAAAGAACTCGCCAACGGATCGCGCAAAATCGTTGCCAGCTCCGCAGGCTGGGATATTAACCCACGTGCGCTTGGCCAAGTACCCGAGGAGGCTGAGGTCGGTGCGCTAGACAATACGTCTTGGATCATGGACTCGAGCTACATCGCAGTGCCAAAGGGCGTGTCCGCGGACCACTTGACCGTAGTGCTTGACCTGATCACCTTCATGTTGACACCCGAACAGCAGGCGAAGGCATACGACACTGGGTACATGTATCCTGGTCCCGCTGTTGAGGGCGTGACTCTCGATATGGCTCCCGCAGACACGCAGTCTGTCATAAATCAGTACGGCCGCGTTGAGTACGACTCGCTTCTACCAAAATATCCCGCAGTGACACCTCTCCCCCCGAAGCAACTCAGCCAAATGTTTGATAAATGGGACCGGGAAATTGGCGGTCAGAAAATTAAGAATTGAGCCTGGTTAATGGGTGAACGAGGATTTCAAGTCCTGAACATTGATGGCATCACTCGCAAATTCGGTGACTCGACAGCACTGAGCGCGTTGAGTCTCACCGTCAGGAAAGGAGAGTTCGTCGCGCTACTCGGGCCTTCGGGATGTGGAAAATCCACCGCCCTCAACTGCATTGCTGGATTACTGCCGCTGACCGACGGGCGCATTAGCGTCGATGACGAACGAATCGATATACTGCCGTCGGAGAAGCGCGGTTTCGGCATGGTATTTCAAAACTATGCGCTATTTCCACACCTGACCGTCGCACGCAATGTTGCGTTCGGCCTTCAAATGGCGCATGTCTCGAAGCCAGAGATAACCCGACGCGTAAGAGATGCTTTGAGACTCGTTCAGCTGGAGGACCACGCAGACAAGAGGCCACGGCAGCTCTCGGGAGGGCAGCAACAGCGCGTTGCCATTGCTCGAGCTGTCGTAATGGAGCCCCGCTTGGTCTTGATGGACGAGCCTCTGTCTAATCTTGATGCGAAGTTGCGGCTCGAAATGCGGAGTGAGCTTCGGCGGTTGCATAAGAGCCTCGGCCTCACCACCATTTACGTGACGCACGACCAAGAAGAGGCTCTCTCCCTTGCCGATCGGCTGGTCGTATTACGCCGAGGAGTCATGCAACAGGTCGGCACTCCGGAGGAGGTCTTTGCTGCGCCAGCAAACAAGTTCGTCGCGAATTTCATGGGCTATCGAAATATGATACCGGCAGTTGCTCAACATTCTCCAGCGATAGGGCTTACTACTATAAGTTCGCCCTATATTGAAGCATCGGTCAAAACGCACCACAAGGGAAAGGTTACTGTCGCTATCCGTCCTGAGGACCTGACTCGCGCACCGGCGCCGGGAAACCGCATTAGCGGAACCGTGGAGTCAATCGAGTACCAGGGCCGTGAGTACGAGACGAGGATTCTAACCGCAAATGGTGCGACCGTCTACATGCGCGGATCCGAGCGTTGCAGCGTGGGGGAACCAATAACCGTAGGGATCAGATCAGAACGGGTCATGGTGTATCCCGGCCACGCGACAGATGAGGACAGCGATCTGGTCTCGTCGGGTAGTGATGGACACAAGTCGTGACGAATGACCCCCGTACGGAGTCGATGTTAGCCGAAAACGCCGATCGGTCTTCACCGCGTAGAGTGAGGTCCAGAACCGGGCGTGCGCCTTCCGGATTACTCAGACACCGACTGGCCAATCGCGGGGTCGACCGCCTTCTGATTCTGGTGGTGCCTGCAGTCGCCTTTGTTTTGCTGCTATTCATATATCCCTCGATATACGGCGTAGCGCTCTCGTTTAAGCCCAGCGTCGAAAGCGGCTGGTGGGCCAATTACACCCGCTTTTTTACGGATCCGTTCCTTCGAGGGACCATATTCAACACATTCCGGATCGCACTGCCTGCCGCGCTCTTTAACGTAGTCTTTTCGGTGCCGCTTGCGGTGTTGATGCGACGGCAAAAACGTGGAAAGCGAACCATTAACACGCTCTTGGTCATCCCTATAACGCTAGGAACCGTCCTTGTCGCCGAGGGCCTGCTCACCTATCTCGGCCCCCGCGGCTGGTTCAATAGGGTGCTCATGGCCGTGGGACTCATCGAGGAGCCAATTCAGCTCGTCCACAATATGTGGGGCGTTATGGTGTCGTTGGTCATAACCGGTTTCCCCTTCGCATTTTTATTGACCCTGTCGTACGTTTCCGGCATCGACCCATCGCTCGAGCGCGCGGCAGGTACTCTCGGGGCAAACGCACGCCAGCGGTTTTTTCGCGTTACGCTTCCGCTTCTGGCGCCCGGGCTCGCTATTACTTTCTGTCTTACCTTTGTTCTGGCATTCGCGGTCTTTCCATCTGCAACTCTGCTTGGCAATCCGTCCGGTGACTCTCACGTACTGGCAATCGCGGCCGCAAACGCGGCGTTTCAACAATACGATTTTCCTATGGCATCGACCATTTCGGTGATCACCGCAGCGGTCGAACTTCTTGTAGTCGCTTCAGTTCTCTGGCTTCGATCGCGCTGGTACACAGGCAGCACTAGCGGGAAGGGCTGAAAGGCATGGTAGCAGGATCTTTAGACCAATCCCATAGTGGATCGATACGATTAGCACAAGCACTGCGACCGCGCTTCCGATGGTTGATGTGGGCAGCGATCGTGTTCTTCTTCTTGAACTTGTTCGGCATTATTGGCGCTGTGGTCGCAGACTCGTTTGCGACTCAGTGGTTTGATAGCTGGTTGCCGTCGGGGTGGACGACGAAGTTTTACGCCACCGCCTGGAACAGCTATCAGCTGGGCGATATCCTTATAGTCACAGTCGAAGTCGCCTTTACGGCGGTCCTCGTGTCGTTGGCCATCGGTACCCCGGCAGCGTATGCGCTTGCGCGTCGTGACTTTCCTGGCAAAAAGTTAGTAATGCTGTGTTTTTTGCTTCCGATTATGGTGCCACCGATTACGTATGGCATTCCGCTTGCGATACTTTTGTACAATGCGCACCTAGGGGGCACGCTCACCGGCGTGCTGATCGCCAATCTCGTTCCGGCGGTACCGTTCGTGATACTAGTTATGACACCATTTATTGAGCAGATCGATCCGAATATCGAGTCGGCGGCTCGAATGTGTGGGGCCTCGACTTCGCGCATATTTGTGCGGGTGCTGATCCCACTGGTTGTGCCGGGCCTGCTGGCTGCTGGCCTTTTGGTCTTGGTCCAAACCGTTGCCCTATTTGAGTTGACGTTCTTGGTATCGGGGCCGGACAGTCAGACACTAGTTGTGGCGCTCTATTACGCCGTGTTTGCTTCGGGTATTCGTCCGTCGCAGGCGATTAGTGCGATGGCTGTGATATATATGTTGACCACGCTCATAGTTCTCGTTGTAACTCTGAGATACGTTAGCCCCACCCAATTGGTTGGTCGTTCCGCGGAGGTGGCGGAATGACCGGGTTATCTGGTCGGTGTGCCGGGCCGTCGCGGGTCCATTTCCTGAAAGAATGTTGACGCCGATGGCTTCAAGGCGGCAGTTCCTAATAGTGCCTTGGATAGTCCGTCGCAACTGCGCACGATTCGTAGGCAGAGAATGAAAGAATGGAGAGGCTGATATGGAAACCCGACGATACGACGAGCTGAGCGTGTCCATCCACCCTTCGAACGAGCAGCTGGGAGCAGCCGTCGCTGCGGAGTTCGCGGTCGCTGTACAGCGCGAACTGGCGCAGCGGGAGAGTATCGCGGTGGTCCTCGCCACCGGCA
>CAZEAV010000205.1:4251-5756 GCA_964510215.1 uncultured Iamiaceae bacterium | reverse complement strand
GCGCGATCCGCTGCCCGAGGCGTCGGCCAGGCTCGGACGGACCAGGTCGGTGCGCGCCCAGTAGTCGAGCTGACGGTAGGTGATGTCCACGATGTCGGCGCTCTGACGGCCGCTGAACCCGGTTGTCTCCACCCGCACTCCTCATTCGCCTGCGCGCCACAGCCGTGAAATTACGACCGGGTCGGACAAGAACCTAAGGCGCTCCGGCCCCGGCTGTCAACGCTGGTGTGCCGCTCCCCCGCGTCACCTCACGGCGCGAAGTCCTCCGGGTCCACGTGCTCGATGAAGTCCTTGAATTCCTCGACCACCTGTTCCTCGGATTCGGCGTCGTCGGCGTCCGCGATGATCGGAACCTGGCCGGCTTCGTCCAGGAGCACCTCGGTGGCCACGATCGGCGACGCAGTGCGCAGGGCCAACGCGATGCCATCCGAAGGACGGCACGAGACCGTCTGGGTGCCCGCGGCGGTCGAGAGCTCGAGTTCGGCATAGAAGGTCCCCTCTTCCAACGCGGTGAGCACCACCCGCACCAGTTGGGCATCGAGTGCCTCGATGACCTCGCGCAGCAGGTCATGGGTGAGGGGACGAGGGGTTTTCACCCCTTCGAGGATGAACGCGATCGCGGTGGCTTCGGCTCCCCCGATGAAGATGGGCAGGATCCGTCCGGCGCCGGTGGTCTCCCGCAACAGCACGATCGGCGTGTTCGCCGGGGGTTCCACCCGCAGTCCGATCAACTCCAGGTCGACCATGCCGAGCACCCTAGTGCCGCCATGGCGGCATCGGACGTCCGCCGTTCAGCGGCCCAGGTGGAGCTGGGTTCTCAGCGATTGCGACAGGAGCGCCGCGTGGATGGCCGCACCAGCGGCGCTGAGCCGCTCCACCAGTTGCAGCGCCTCGGACCGTGCGGTGGGGTTGCGCTGTCGCAGCAGCGGCAGGACGAGCTGTTCGTACAGGCCCGACTCCCGGTCGGCGGCGACCTTGAACGCCCGCAGATGCCGGGCCTCGATCCCGAGTGCGAGGAACGTCGCGGCGTGGCTCGCGCTCACCACCGCGTCGGCGCCGTACAAGGGTGTGTCCGGCCCGTCGTCCGCGACGACGATGCCGAAGGACTCGAGTTGGCCCAGTTGGCTGTCGGTGAGTCCCGCTGCGCCCAGCAGCTCGGACCTGGTCAGGGACACGTCGCTGGCCGAGAGATCGATGGATCGGGCGGCCGATGAGGCCGCGGGTTTGGCCGGCGCGGGTTTCGCCGGGGTCGCCCCGGTTGCCTGAGCACCGGAGGCGGTCTTTGCGGAAGTCTTCTTCCCGGAGGATGATTTCGGAGGTTTCGGTGGGGGCATCTCGGCCTCGGACGTCGCGGTCTCGTTGGGGGTCGTGGTGGGCACGGCTGGGTCGACCGGTGTCGGGTCGGCTGCATCGGAGTGGTCGGCCTTCCGCCGTGTCGCCTCGGCGTGGTCGGCCATCCACACTGGCGGCGGATCGGCTTCACCGGGATCCCGGGCCAGATCGAG
>CAZEAV010000205.1:0-4241 GCA_964510215.1 uncultured Iamiaceae bacterium | reverse complement strand
GGCCGAAGACACCGCGGGCGACGACTACACCCAGGCTGGCGGCCACCCCGCACACGCCTCCACCGTGTTCTCGTTCCCGACCCATGCGTCGGTGCGAGGGCCAGGGTCGGGCACCCTCGGTCGGCTTGCCGTCCGAGCTGTTCAACCGGTCGCGGATCACCTTGAGGGGGAGAAAGTTCTCCCGCTGTTGGCGGAGAATCCAGCGCAACCGTTCGATGTCGAAGTCGTAGAACTTGCGGTATCCCGACTTGGTGCGCTCCGGATTGATGAGACCCTGGCTCTCCAGGAAACGGATCTTGGTGATGGTCAGGTCCGGAAAGTCGTCTTCGAGCAGGCTGAGCACTTCGCCGATCGACAGGTGGGTGCGCGCGGTCACCCTCGGGCCTCGTCACCGGTCTCGTCGCCCTCGAGGTAGACGAGCTTGAACTTCCCGATCTGGAGTTCGTCGCCGCTCCGCAGGGTGGCTTCGTCGATCCGCTCGCGGTTCAGGTAGGTGCCGTTCAAGGAGCCCACGTCGCGGACCCGATAGGTCCCCGACGGTTGGTGGGTCAGCTCCACGGGGTGACGCGACACCGTCACGTCGTCGAGGAAGATGTCGCTGTCGGGGTGTCGCCCGGCGGTCATGAACGGTTTCGTGAGACCGAACCGGGAGCCCGCGTTCGGCCCCCGGGTGACGACCATGACCCCTCCCGGCGCGACCTCGTCGAGGTCGATGGAGACCTCTTCCGCGCCGGTAACCGCGTCGAGCTGGAACGTCACGGTCGACGCGTCTCCCGGCGGGGCGTCCAACGTTGCCCCACAGGAAGAGCAGAAGTTGGAACCGAGCGGGTTCTCGTGACCGCAGTTGTTACAGAACACGGCAGCGGTACTTCGTCAATCGCTGGTGTGCGTCCGGTACGCGGCCGCGTCGAGCAGCTGGTCGAATGCGTCGTCCTCGGACGGGTCGAGGCGGAACAACCACCCCTGGCCGTACGGATCGCTGTTCAACACTTCGGGATTGTCCGACAGTGAACTGTTCACCTCCGTCACGGTGCCGGCGACCGGCGCGTAGATCTCCGACACGGCTTTGGTCGACTCGACCTCTCCCGCGACGGCCCCTGCGTCGAGTTGCGTTCCGGTCTCGGGAAGCGAGACGAACACGACATCTCCCAGTGCGTCGCGGGCGTAGTCGGTGATGCCGACCCGGAGGGTGGCGTCTTCACGCCTCACCCACTCGTGGTCGGTCGAGTAGCGCAGGTCCTCGGGTACGTCCATGAGCCGCAAACCTATCGCAGTTGGGCGGGGGGTGACCGCAGGGAGTTCAGCGGACGAGTTCCCGGATGCGCCGGGCGTACTCGTCCGCCAGGCGCTGGGCCGCCAGCTCGGTGTCCGCTTCGGCGTACAGGTGGGTGATCGGCTCGGATGTGTCGGGCATCGCCAGCACCCAGTCCCGGTCGTGCCAGACCTTCACCCCGTCCACCAGGTCCACCTTGCGGTCCTTGGTCTGCTCCACCAGGGTGCGCATCACCATCCCCTTCCGGTCCCACGGGGTCACGATCTCGGTGTGCACGACATGGGACTCGGCCAGCTCGGCGGTCACGGCGGCCAGAGTGGTCCGCTGCATCGCGAGGAGCTCCATGAGCTTCACCAGGGCGGCTGCCGCGTCGAACGCCGGCAGGAAGCCGGGCAGCATGAAGCCCCCCGCACCGTCGCCGACGAAGCCCACGTCCGGGGCGAGTGCCGCGTCCATCAGTGCGGTGACCGAGGTCTGGGCCCAGTGCACCGTGGCGCCGCCCCGCGCCGCGGCATCGATCAGATTCCGGGTGACCGACACCGGCGCGGCGACCGCGTTCCCGTCCATGTGACCGGCAACCAGTTGCACGAATGCCAGCAGCGCTTCGGTGCCGCCGAGTATCCGGCCCGTACCGTCCACCAGCGTCAGGCGCTCGCCGTCGGGCCCGATCACCGCTCCGAGATCGGCACCGGACGCGGTGACCAGTTCGGCGACCCGCCCGGCGCGGTCGTCCAGGTGCGAGTTGACCATGCCCCACGTCGACCCGTAGGGGTTCACCCCGAGCACGTCGGCCCCGATCTTGGACCACAGACTCGGCATGACGAACGAGGTCGATCCGAACGAATAGTCGACGACCAGCTTCGGCGTCGACTGCTGGAGCACCTTGGAATCGATGGTGTCCTGCAGCGCGACGCCGTAGTGCTCCAACGCCCGCGGCGGGTAGTCGATGTCACCGATCTCCTCGGCCAGCACCCGCCGGAAATCCTCGCGGTTGACGAGGCGCTCGACTTTGCGCCGGTCCGATTCGGACAGGTCCAGTCCCCGATCATCGAAGAACCGCATGATGACCGACTGCATGTCGTGGCCCTCGAGCCGGATCGTCAGCCCGCCGGAGGTCCGGGCCTGGGAAGCGACGAAACGGGTGACCGGCACCGACGCGACCTCGAGGTCGACCACGTGCACGCCCGACGCGTTGAGTCCGGCCATGGCGGCCCGTTTGAGCATCCGCCCGGCACGACTCGAGTCACGCGAGGTCACCACCGTGGCCCCTTTGGCAAGGGTCGTGGCATAGGCCATCGCGACCCGGCTGGCCGTTTCCGGGGTGACGTCCACGTTCGCGATGCCCGCCACGCCGAAACGGCCGAAAAGGCTCCGCGCCCCTTTGGACTCCCAGACGATCGACGTGTTGACGGTGGCCCCGGCCTCCACGGTCTTGAACGGGAACACCTTCACGCCCGCCGACACGACCGCTTCCTCTCCGATGAAACACTGGTCCCCCACCACCGACCCGTCGTCCAGTCGGCTCCCCCGTCGCAGATCGGTGCCCCGGCCGGCCACCGCGCCACGGAGGTGCGCCCCCTCCCCCACGTACACGTTGTCGTGCAGGATGCTGCGCTCGAGTTGGGCATCGGCGCGGACGCGCACGTTGGACCCCAGCACGGAGTAGTTCCCCAGGCGCACGCCGGCCTCCACTCGACACGAGTCGCCGATGATGACCTTGCCCTCCACGACGGCATCGGGGTGCAGCTCGGCGCCTTTGCCCAACCAGACGCCTTCCCGGAGCTCGAAGCCCTCGATGTCGACGCTGACCCGCCCATCCAGCACATCGGTGTGGACCCGGCTGTAGGCCTCCAGCGTGCCCACGTCCTCCCAGTACCCCTCGGCCACCGTTCCGTACAGTCCCCTGCCGGCGGCGAGGACGTCGGGGAACACGTCCGAGGAGAAATCCGACGGTCCTTCCGCCGGGATGAAGTCGAAGATCTCCGGTTCCAACACGAAGATGCCGGTGTTGATCGTGTCGCTGAACACCTGACCCCACGACGGCTTCTCCAGGAACCGCTCGATCGAGCCGTCCTCCCTGGTGATGACGATGCCGAACTCGAGCGGGTCGTCGACCGAGATCAGCCCGATCGTGGCCAGCGCCTCCTTCTCATCGTGGAAATCCACGATCGCGCCCAGATCGACGTCGGTGAGGACGTCGCCGGAGATCACCACGAAGCGCTCATTCAGCTCGTCCATGGCATTGCGCACGGAACCGGCGGTCCCGAGGGGCGTCTCCTCGGTGGCGTACACCATGCGCACCCCGAACTCGGAACCGTCGCCGAAATAGTTGCGCACCGAGTTCGCCAGATACGCGACCGTCACCACGATGTCGGTGATCCCGTGAAGACGCAACAGGTTGACGACGTGCTCCATCATCGGCACGTTCGCGACGGGAAGCATCGGTTTGGGTACGTTCGAGGTGAGGGGGCGCAGCCGGGTTCCTTCCCCCCCGGCCATGATGACAGCCTTCATTCTCTCGAGGGTACCGTCTGGGAATTCGCCGCGAATCGGGCGGCGCGGCCTTCGGCGAGCGCCCGCCGCGCGATCGGAATGTACAGCACCGCGGCGTAATAGGAGAGCGCGAGCCCGGGCACGACGGCGACCCACGCGACGACACCGAGCACCCCCGCGTAGCTCAGCGTCGAATGCGAACCGAGGAACGACGGAATGGCGACCATGTTCGCGAAGGTGCCGGCTTTGCCGAACCACGTGACGTCGATCCGTCGTGCGCCGAGGATCCCGAGGATGACGGTGGTGCCGCCGACCACCACCTCCCGGGCCAGGATCGCGACGCCGATGGCGACGGGAATGGTGCCGTCGATCAGGATGCACGTCAGCCCGACGAAGAACAGCAGTCGGTCCGCGACCGGATCGAGGATCTTGCCCAGCTCCGACACCTGATCGAAGTGGCGGGCGATGTAGCCGT
>CAZEAV010000204.1:0-5796 GCA_964510215.1 uncultured Iamiaceae bacterium | reverse complement strand
GCGGTCTTCACCAGGGCCCCGCCCACGTCCAACGCCAGGACGGCGTCTCGCGGTCCCGGACTCGGGGCTGCGTTCTCGGTGGTCGTTGCATCGCTCATGTGCGGACGAGTCTGCCAAAACGGTCACCGGCCAGACCGTAGGATCGGCGATCATGAATCATCTCGCGGGCGGCGACCGGCTCTGTGATCTCCGGCGTGCACGGTCTCGACTCCACGACACACAGTGACCACCACGACACGGAAGCGGTGGCTGGTGGCGGCGATGATCGTCGCCGGGCTGAGCCTCATCGGTTGGCTCTTCGGTGGCAGGAACGACCCCACGACCCGATCGTCGGCGACCCTGCCCCCGCTGACGTCGGCCCCGACGACGCCGCCCACGACCATCGCGCCACCGACGACCACGACGCCGATCCCGTCCACCACCCTCGGGGTCGTCACGCCGCCACCGCCGACCACGGTTGCATCGGGACCCCTGGCCACCGCCCGGTCGCTGCTGGCGACCATCCCGGTCAAGGGCCGCGCACCCAACACCGGGTACGAACGGTCGAAGTTCGGGCCGGCCTGGACCGACGACGTGAGCGTCGCCGATGGCCACAACGGCTGTGACACCCGCAACGACATCCTGGGACGTGACCTCACGAACATCACCTACAAGCCGCGCACACACGACTGCGTGGTGCTGACGGGCACGCTCGTCGACCCCTACACGGCCAGGCACATCGATTTCCGACGGGGTCGGCGCACCAGCATTGCCGTGCAGATCGACCACGTCGTGGCGCTGGACGATGCCTGGCAGACCGGTGCGCAACAACTCACCGAGGACCGACGGCGTGACCTGGCGAACGATCCGATGAACCTCCTGGCGGTCGACGGGCCCACCAACGAGCAGAAAGGCGCCGGCGACGCCGCCACGTGGCTGCCGCCGAACAAGACGTTCCGCTGCCGCTACGTGGCCATCCAGGTCCACGTCAAGGCGCGCTATCAGTTGTGGATGACCCCGCCCGAGCACGCTGCGGTGGCGCGGGTGCTCGCCGGCTGTGGGGGCACCTTCATCGGCCCCATCGGCTGAGCGTGCCCCGGCGAGCCGGCGCGCCACCCGGCACCGCGACCGCGCCACCGGGCACTACCGATACACGTCGCGGCGGTGCGCAATGACGATGACCCGGACGACGACCCGCTCGTCGAAGACCTGGTAGATGACGCGGAACTCACCTCGTCTCGCCGAGTAACGGCCCTCGAGACGATCACGCAATGGTTTGCCTACACGCTTCGGGTCCTCTGCGAGGGGCCCGCGGATGAACTCCCAACAGGCCACGGCCGCCGCCTCGGGGAGCTCGTCGGTGAGCGCCCGCTTCGCCGACCTGGTCAGTTCGACCCGATAGGTCACCCGGGCAGCCGTCCGGCCGCCCTCATCGCTTCGGTCACCTCGCCCAGGGTGACGATCTCGCCGCTCTCGGACTCGGCTTCGGCGTCGCGGAGTCTCCTCGTCAGATCCTGGTCGCTGAGGATGTCCAATGTCTCCATGATCGAGTCGTAGTCGTCGACGCTGAGCAGCACGGCCGCCCGGCGACCGTTTCTGGTCACCTCGAATCTGGTGTGGATGCGAGTCGCCTCGTCGACCAGTTTCGAGAGATTTGCGCGGGCCTCGGCCAGCGGAAGTGTCGTCATGTACAGGATTCTAGCGTTCCCGTCGACCCGACCGGGCGAGCACTCAGCGGCGTCGACGCAGAAACCCGAACACGCCGCGACGCCGATGCTGTTCGGCTTCGATGTCGGCACGCACCTGGGGCACCGCCGCGTTCACGATGTCCTCTGCATCGTCCAGCAGTTCCGCGACGCCTTGCGCATCCGGCTCCTCCGGGGTCGGCGGGGCGATGAGTGTGCCGTGCTGCCAGTTCACGTCCGCCAGGCGACGCTCGAAAGCGGGGCAGTCGTCCGGGCACCGCCAGGGCGCCTCCGGCGCGAGGTCCAGATCACACTTCCGCACGGTGTCCCCGTTGGCGTAGGTCCGTGACTCGAAGTACTTGCATTCTTGTCTCATCGGCATGGTCGTCGGTCACCTCGCTGTTCGCCGGACACCTTAGATGGCACATCCAGCCCTACCGGACGCGCCGCAAAGAGACAGAAAGCCGGCCCCGCCCCGGCCGGCATCCGCGCCCACAATACCCAGCGGTGCCGGTCGGCCGGACCCTACGCTGGGCCGCGACGGCCTCCATGGAAGGGCAGGTTGCGCATTGGCCGGTGAGATCTACCAACGCGACACACCCGCCTACATCCGGGGACTCGGATTCTTCGACGCCGTCTACGGCTTCTCACTGACGCTGCTGGTCACGACCGTCGACATCAAGGGCACCGCCACGTGGGAGAGCGTCGGGTCGCTCGTGAGCACCAACAGCAGCCAGTTGCTGTCGTTCGCCATCAGCTTTGCGGTGATCGCAGCGTTCTGGCGCAAGAACCACCAGGCATTGGCGAAGTTCACCGCGATCGACGGTGCCGTCATCGTCGCGAACATCGTGGTCATGGCCTTCGTGGTCTTCATCCCCTTCACCACCGAGGCCATGGGCGACCCCAAGCTCCAGGACCTGCCCCTTCCCACCGCGTTGTATGCGGTGAACATCGCGCTCGCGTTGGTTGCCAGCACGGTCATGTTCCAGATCGGGGCACGGCGGGGCTTGCTGGATCAGGACCTGTCGCGGCGCGCGCGGCGGGCCCTGTTGCTCGACGAACTCGTCGCCCCTGCGGTCTTCCTCATCTCGATCCCGGTGACCTACTGGGCCGATGCGGCCTGGAACGAGCAGTCGTTCGGCAGACTGTGCTGGCTGGCACTGGTGGTCCTGGGTCCGCTCACCGGGCGCTGGTCGTCCCGGATCGTCGAAGGCGAAACCGCCCGAGGGGCCTGAGCTGCCGACTCCCACGGGAGCACGACACCTACGGCACCGGCCGCAGCAGCAATCGCCGCCGACCACCGTTCGTCCGACCTCGCTCGTCCGACACGTCTCAGTCGGCGGTGAGCGGCACGAGGCGGACCGGGCCGCGGCGGTAGGGGTCCCTGCCTGCGGCATGATCGGTCACGTCGACGATCCGCGTGATCTCCGGCGCCACCCGCTTGACCATCACCTCGACGCTCGCTTTCACCGTCACCTGCGACGACGCGCAGCCCTGGCAGCCGCCGTGCATCGAGATCGACAGCGTGTCGCCGTCGAGGCCCACCATCGAGATCGACCCCCCGTGGGCGGCCACCCGCGGGTTCACCTCACGTTCGAACAGGCGCTCGACGACGCGGCGCAGCTCCGCTTCGTCGCGGGGCCCGCCCCCTGCCCGGCCGTCGATGTCGGGTGCCGAGTTCAGCACGGCCGGCGCGGCCGAGGCTGCCAACCCACGGATGATCCCGCCGATGCGTGTGCGCAGGTCGCCCCAGGCCACGTCCGAGCGTTTGGTGACGGTCACGACCGTGCCGGCGATCAACACATGGGTGACCACACCCAGGGCGAACAGATGCTGCGGCAGCGGCGACCCGGCGGCGTCGGCAGCACTGGCGAACGCGAACGGCCCGCCCGGATGCACCTCGGTCGAACACCGGAACCGGCACGTGTCCGGATCGGCCCGGGAAACCTCGGCACGGATCCGGATCGCCGACGGATTCCCCGCCGGAGGTGCCGAGGGCATCAGACCTCCTCGGACACCGACGCGGCCAGATGCTCCGCCAGACGGCGAAGGTAGGTGAAGGTGTAGATGCCCGTGCCGTGGCCGTCGGACCAGTCGATGATCATCGCATAGGTACCCACAGAGGTGATCTTACGGGGATGCACGTCCGCGGGCACCGTGGCCGGATCCAACAACGCGTCGCCGCTCATCTCCTCGACACAGCGGGCACACGGGCAGGCGAGGCGCAGGTCACGGACATCGATGTCGTCGGTACGTCCGTCCCCCCAACCCAACTGGAGCGTCCGGGCGTCCCGGGCGCGCAGGCCCACGGGGGTGTCGGGTGGGCCATCGGTCGTCTCGACCCACTCCGGAGCGCCATCCCCGGTGTCCCAGTCCCACACGAAGGGCCGCAGACCCGATGCGCCACGGCCCTCCACCTGCGCGGCGAGCGTTTCGGCGATCGACCCGTAGGCGCGCGCGGAGACCGAATCGGGCGCCGCGGCGACGATCGGCATCCCTGTGTCGCCGGCGTCGACCACCGCCGGATCGAGCGGCAACGACCCGAGGAACGGCACGTCCAAATCGCGGCTCATCCGCTCCCCACCCCCGTGTGAGAACACATCCGTCGTCGACCCGCAGTGGGGGCAGGTGAAGCTCCCCATGTTCTCGATGATGCCGAGGATCGGCACCGACACCTTCTCGAACATGCGCAGGCCCCGGCGGGCGATCTTCAGCGACACGTCCTGCGGCGTCGTCACGATGACCGCACCCGAGAGCTGCACACTCTGAGCGAGGGTGAGCTGGGTGTCCCCGGTGCCCGGGGGGAGGTCGAGGATGAGATGATCGAGCTCACCCCATGCCACCTGGGCCAGGAACATCTGCAGGTACTTGGTCACCATCGGGCCGCGCATGATCGCCGGCTCGTCGTCCGAACGCAGCAGGCCCATCGACACGCACTCGATGCCGTGGACCTCGGCGGGAAGCAGTTTGCCTTCGGGCGACGCTTTCGGCTCCTCGCCGAACGCCAGACCCAACATCCCGGGAATGGACGGGCCCAGCACGTCGGTGTCGACCAGGCCCACCCGATTTCCGGCTCGTGCCAGGGCGATAGCGAGGTTCACCGCGACCGTGGATTTTCCGACACCGCCTTTGCCGCTCCCGATGGCGATGATGTGTGCGATCCCCGGAAGTGGCTCCTGGCGGGGTACATGGGTGTGGGGCATGACGGTTCCTTCTTCATCGATACGGTTCAGCCCGGAACGGCCCTTCCCGGTGTCCAGCGTTGTCGAGCGCGACGGCTCAGTACAGGCCGAGCTGGATCTTGGCGGCCTCGGACATCTTCTCCATCCCCCAGGGCGGATCGAACACGATCTGAACCTCGACGCCGGCCACACCGGGCAGGCGGAGCAGCTTCGCTTTCACGTCCTCGGCGAGGATGTCGCCCATGCCACAACCCGGCGCCGTCATCGTCATGTCGATGCTGATCCGGTTGCCGCCCCCTTCGACCGGAATGGCGTCGCACCGGTAGATCAGCCCCAGATCCACGACGTTGATGGGAATCTCCGGGTCGAAAACCGTCCGGAGCTGCTCGGTGACGGTGTCCATCGAGAACGCACCCTGAGGGTCCGCGCCTTTCGCCTCCTCGGGTTCACCGAGCAGGTCCTCCAGACCGAGACGCCGCAGGTCACGGGCCTCGATACGGGCGAGATGCCCGGTGGGGGTCTGCACCGTGATCGATCCCCCCAGCGCCTGGGTCACGAGCAGTTGGTCGCCGGCATGCAGGATGGCGGTCATCCCGCTGGGAATCAGCGTGACCGCGCATTCATCCGGCAGTTCGACGATTTCACGTGTGGTGGGCATGGTCCTGGGACCTCCTTGGTCGACCTGACCTATTCGGTGGTGACCGCCGTGGTGGTGTCATCGGCGTCGAGAGCCTGGCGGAGTGCCTGCCAGGCCAGCACGGCGCACTTGACGCGGGTCGGAAAGCGGTTCACGCCCCCGAGTGCCGCCAGCTTGCCCAGATCGGTCGGATCCGGGGGCTGGGCCCCGTCGGCGTCGTCGATGAGCATGGCGTGCACCCGGTCGAACAGCGCGCGAGCATCGTCGAGCGTGGCGTGCTTGACCGCCTCGGTCATCAGCGACGCCGAAGCCT
>CAZEAV010000203.1:0-5821 GCA_964510215.1 uncultured Iamiaceae bacterium | reverse complement strand
CGCCACCGGTCGGCCGGCGGTCCGGGTCGGCGACACCCTCGCGTCTCTGGCCGAGCTGGGACGCCTCGCACGGAGCCGTACCACCGACCGTGTCGTGGGCATCACCGGATCGGTCGGCAAGACCTCCACCAAGGACCTGCTGCGGGCGGTGCTGGGCACCACCTATGCCACCTGTGCGAGCCGGGCGTCGTTCAACAACGAGATGGGCGTGCCTCTCACGCTGTTGTCGGCGGACGAGCACACCGAGGCGGTGGTGTGCGAGATGGGGGCGCGGGGCATCGGACACATCGCGATGCTGTGCGGGATCGCCCGACCGACCGTCGGTGTGGTCACCGCGATCGAGGGAGCGCACCTGGAGATGTTCGGGTCGGTGGCCGAGATCGCCCGCGCCAAAGGCGAGCTCGTGGAAGCGTTGCCCGCGGAGGGTACGGCGGTGCTGAACGTCGATTCGGAGCTGGTCGGTGGCCTGGCGACCCGGACCGAAGCGCGGGTGCTGCGCTGTGGGGTGGCGCGCACCGACGTGGACGTCGTGGCCGAGCAGGTGACCCTCGACGCCGAACTGCGACCGTCGTTCGTCCTGGGAACTCCATGGGGCTCGACGCCGATCCGCCTGGCGGCCCGGGGTGAGCACCAGGTGTCCAACGCGCTCGCGGCCGCGGCGGCCGGGTGCGCCCTGGGGGTGGACGTGACCGATGTGGCCGAAGCCCTGGGTTCGGCGGAGTTGTCGCCGATGCGGATGGAGGTGCGGCATCGCGCGGACGGGTTGGTGGTCATCGACGATTCCTACAATGCGAACCCGACCTCGACCGCCGCGGCATTGCGGGCACTGGCCGGACTGGCGGCGGAGCGACGCTTCGCGGTGCTGGGCGCGATGGCGGAGCTGGGTGAGGCCGAGACCGAAGGGCATCGCCGGATCGGGGAGCTGGCCGCGTCGCTGGGTATCGGTGTGATCGCGGTCGGAACCCACCTCTATGGCCCTGGCGCGCACGTCGTCGGTGGGACGGGTGACGCGCTGATCCTGCTCGGCGGGGTGGGTCTGGGCGCCGGCGACGCGGTCCTGGTGAAAGGTTCCCGGGTCACCGGACTCGATGCGATGGCCCGCCGGCTCGCCTGACCGTCGGCCGCCGCGCCCCGCCATTTGCGCTTGACGTTCTCAGGCGACACGCTTGGACGCGTGAGCCGGACGCGTACCTACTACGAGGTACTCGGGGTCAGTCACGATGCGACCGTCGAGGTGGTGCGCCGCTCCTATCGCGCGCTGGTCCGGCGCTATCACCCGGACCACCTCGGCGATCGGGCCGCGACCCCCGGTGCCCGGGAGGACGCCGAACGCCACATCCGCGAGTTGAACGCCGCCTGGCAGGTGCTGCGCGACCCCGAGCGGCGGGCGCGCTATGACCGCACGCTGCCCGGACAGACCCACCAGGTCGCCTACAGCCCGTTCCCACCGGGCACGGAACGAGAACCGCCGGGCGGGTTCGACGAATGGTTCGCCGACGCGGACCGACGCCGGAGTTCGGCCCGGGTGGTCCGCCGTGACCCGCGACCGGTCCGGCCGTACCGGGTCCGGTGGCTGTTCGGGCTCGGAGTGGTGCTGGTCGTGGGGATCCTGTTGATCGCCCTGGTCGCGGGCAAGAGCGATCCACCAATGCCCCCGCCGGTGGGGAGTGGGCAGTGTGTGCAGGTGGCGAACGGTCCCCAGGCGGTCCAGGTGCCGTGCTCGCAACCGAACGACGGGCGTATCGTCGGCCACGTCGACGTCCCCGGTGAGTGCCCCAACGACGCCGTCGCCAGACGGCTGTCACAGGGCGATACGAAGGTGACCTGTCTGTCCCAGGACTCCCACTGAGGTCGGTCTCGCGGCGGGCGTCCCGTCGAGGGTGAAACGGGGGTACGGTCGCGGCATGGACTTTCGCACCCTGGGACCCCTGAGCACGGCGGCGATGATCCGGGACGGTGAGGTGAGCGCGGTCGAGGTGACCACGCACGCCCTGGACCGCATCGGGGCCAGAAGCGACCTCGGCGCGTTCGTGGCGTTGGACGCCGAGGGCGCGCTCGCTGCGGCCGCAGAGGTCGACGCGGCGCGCGCCCGTGGCGAGGAGCTGCCACCCTTCGCCGGTGTCCCGCTCGGGGTGAAGGACATGGAGGATGCGGCCGGGTTCGTCACGACCCGGGGATCGGTCCTGCACCGTGACGACCCGCCGGCCCAGCGTGATTCGATCCTGGTCGAGCGGCTCAAGGCGGCGGGGTGCATCGTGGTCGGCAAGACCAACACGCCCGAGTACGCGTGGAAGGGGGACACGCACAACGCGCTGTTCGGCGGCACCGCGAATCCTTGGAACACCGGGTTCTCCGCCGGGGGTTCCTCGGGTGGTAGCGCCGCCGCGGTCGCGGCCGGGCTCGTGCCCCTTGCGACGGCGTCGGACGGCGGGGGGTCGATCCGGATCCCCGCAGCGTTGTGCGGCCTGCCCGGGCTCAAACCGTCGATGGCACGCGTTCCCGTGGGCGGGCCGGAGCCGGCAGGATGGCCCGAGCTTTCGGTCAAGGGCATTCTGGCGAACACCGTTGCGGACACGGTCGCGGTGCTGGACACGGTCATCGGACCGGACCCGTCCGATCGCTCGTCGTTGCCCATCCCGGAACGTTCCTGGGTCGATGCCATGGGGGAGCTGCGCCTGCCCCGACAGGTCGTGTGGTCACCGGATCTGGGTTATGGGCGCCTCGACGACGAGGTGGTCGCCGCATGCGCGGCGGCGGTCGGGGCGATCGCGGACGCCGGAGTGGACGTGGTCGAGATCGACGGCCCCTTCGACGAGGATCCCGTGGGTTCGTTTCTGGTGCTCTCGGGAGTGGGGAATCTGCGGGCGCTTCGCTCGCTGCAGGACCATCCGGACTGGGAACAGGTGGATCCGGTGCTGCGCTCGGTGATGGGCTACGCGGAGACGCTGAGCGCGACCGACTACCTGGAGCACTGTGACACCGGCCATCGGCTGAACCTGCGACTGATCGACGCGCTGCACCGCGGGAGTGTGCTGTTGACCGCCACGATCGCCGGTCTGCCGGGCCCGCCCGGAGGGACGGGCACCATCAACGGTGTGGCCGACGAGAACTGGCTGCAGATGACCTACCCGTTCAACATGACGCGGTCCCCTGCGGGCACGATCCCCATCGGGCAGGATTCGAACGGGGTACCGATCGGCTTGCAGATCGTGGGCCCCCAGCGGGGGGACATGGTGGTGCTGCGGACGATGGCGGCGTTCAGCGACGTCATCGGCTTCGATGGATTGCCCCCCGACTGAGTCGCCGATCGACGGTGTCCCGCCGGGACCGGTGTCGGCCGATGTGCGGGCTCGGTAGCGTGGGGACATGATGCACGACCGGGTCACAGGGTGGCAGGCGGTCGAACGCGTCGACGTCGGCGTGGTCCGGTTCCGGTCTCCGTCGCTCGTGACGGCCGGCCGGTGGGTGTCCCCGTCGGGGAAGGAGGCCACCATCGTGTCGTCCCGGTCGCTGTGGCGCGGGGCCGAGCCGTTGCCGACGACCGTGAGCTGTCCGACCGTGGCCAAAGACGCGCATGTACTCCCCGGCCGGTACATCGTCGATCCGCAACTGCAGTGGTCCGAACGCGATGGTCGCCAGGTGCTGGTCGTCCCGGCTCTGGGGCTGTGTGTGTCGGTGCCGGCTCCGGACGACGGTTTCGCCAAAGTGCTCGACCGGTTCCGCAGGCGCCCGTGTCGGGCGCGCATCGCAAGCGTGTCAAGCCCCGCGGACCCGCGGACTGCGACATCCCGCGGAGCGGACGCCTGGGACACGGCATCGGTGCACGGAAGCCATCCGGCCGTCGTGACCCGGTGGCCCGTCCCGGTGACCGCGGTTCCCGACGTGGTTGTCACGCCGAGGACCCGCCCGGCCCGCCTCGCCACCGGTCCGGCCGCGCTTCTTCGCGACGGCGAGGTCGACCGTGACGATTACTCCGATCGCCAGCCGGCGAACTCCGGGGCGCTGTAGACACAGCGACCCATACTTCGCGCTGCATTGAGTAAGCGATGCCGGTGTCGACGCCTCGCGAGGAGCGGCTGCAGCCCCGGCGGTGGGCGCGCCGGCACTTCGGCAGGCTGTGTCGCCAGCGCGGTCTCGCTACTGCCCGGCAACCCGGTCACCGCGATCAACGCTTCGGCCAACGCGCCATTCGCTCGGCCGGAAACGTACGAGGTTCTGCCTCATCGTCCGTCCACTCGGTCGTCGACGTTCAGTGATCGGTGATCCGCAATCGGGTCCCGTCGCCGATCGACAACGACGCGGACCCACCGATCGGAATGGTGAGGCGGGGGTCGGTGTGGCCGAAATCCACGTTCGCCAGCACCGGCACCCCGGTGAGGGTCGGTTGACGGGCGATGATCTCCTCCAACACGCTTCGGGTCATGCTGCTCGCCTGTTGGAACCGGCCGATCACCAGACCGGTGATCCGCGTGGCGTCGGGCACCTGGAGCAGCGAGGTGAGGTCCCGGGCGAAGGCGACCGGGTTGGTCAGCTCGTCGTCCTCGACGAACACCAACGTGCCATGGAGTGACGGAAGGTACGGCGTGCCCTGCAACAGGTTCAGGGTGCACAGGTTTCCTCCGACGATCCGCCCTTCTGCCCGCCCCGGGCGGAGCGGCCACCAGCCCTCATTCGGTATCGGGTTGCGGTCGTCCTGGTCGAGAAACCACGCATCGTCGGTCCAGGCGTCGGCCGGACGGACCTCGATGGTGTGGCTGTCGAAGAGCGCCTGGGTGAACCAGGCAAGGGTCTGCTCGAAGTGGTCGCGCATGCCGAAGCTCGACCAGTGCGGGCCGGAGTAGGTGACGAGACCCGTGCGAGCGAGGATCGCGTTCTGGAGGGCGGTGATGTCGGAGTAACCACAGAGGATCTTGGGGTTGGCCCGGATGAGGTCCTAGTCCAGATAGGGGAGCAGCTCGTTCGAGTTGAACCCGCCGATGACGGTCAGGATGGCGGCCACGCCAGGGTCGGCGAAGGCGGCGTGGAGGTCGGCGACCCGCGACGCAATCGACGACGAGTCGAACACGTCGCGCTCGTCGACGTGGTCACCGAAGGTGACGTGCAGACCAAGTGCTTCGAATCGCTCCTCGATGATCCCGGTGTGGTCGTGCTCCAGTACCAATGCCCGGCTGCGAGAAGGTGCCACCACACGCACGGTGTCGCCACGGCGGAGCTTGCGGGGAAAGACGGCTGGTTCGGACACCGCGCCATGTTGGCCGACGCGCTCCGCGTTGGAGGATCCAAATCGCGTCTTTGCACGGTTTGCCCCGCCCGGGTCGGGTCGATCGTGCAAATACGCGATCGGCACCGTCGGCAATGCCGCCTCGATTCAGGCCCACCAGTCAACAGCAGACCCTAGCGGCGATCTTCGATGTCACACCCCCTGAGTAGGGTCGCCGCATGCTCGAAATCGTGCGCGCCGCGTCGCTGCGACAGCTCGCGCGTCGCTGCGCGTCGGTGCTCGCCGATGCTCCCGCCGACCCGTTCACCGGTGAGTGGATCGCCACGCCGACCCCGGGCATCGGTCGTTGGCTGGCGCTGGAGTTGGCCCGAGAACTCGGTGCGTCCGGTACCGGTACGGGTGACGGGATCGCGGCGAACATCACCTTCGCACGTCCGGGAGACCTTCGGCGTGCCGTACTCGAAGCCGACGTGCGGTCCCGTGGTGAGACCGAGGCGTGGACTCCCGAACGGATCCTGTGGACCCTGTGTGCACTGCGCGTCGACGCTGACCCAGCGCTGGACCTTCCGCCACTCGCGCCCGGCACCCCGCTGACCGGAT
>CAZEAV010000202.1:0-5831 GCA_964510215.1 uncultured Iamiaceae bacterium | reverse complement strand
GCACCGTGCGCAGCCCACGGTCGATCTCGGACATCAGGTCGACCGGAAGCCTTCTGACCGGCCCGTCGAGATCGGCTTCGTCGACGGTCACGATCGACGTCGCCATGGCCACCGAATCCGATCCGAGGCCGCTTGCCGCACGGGGCACGAACACGTTCGCGGGCACGCGGGCACGGTCGACGTTGGAGGTGAGCGCCACACAGATCGTGGTGGCGAGTCGGCTGGCGTTGAACGGGTCCGCTTGAACCACCACGACCGGCCGCCGGTACCCCGGGGCACTCCCACGCGGTTCGGCGAGGTCCGCCCAATGGATTTCGCCCCGTTGGATCACCATTCGACGTGGTCGAGGCGCCGCCGAGCGGCGGCGCGCGCAAAGATCGGGCTTTCGTCGCCGATCGATTCGAGCGCCGCGTCGATCCGCTGTTGCAGCGATGAACGGTCGAGTTCGCGTAGGTAGGCCCTCAGCGCCGTGGAGTAGAGCTCGCTCCGGCTGATCCCCAAGCCTCGGGCGGTGGCATCGGCCTCATGGAAGAGATCGTCGGGGAGGGAGACCGCGGTCTTCATCTCCATGAGTATAACCGAGTATTACCGAAGTGCGGTTGCGTGGGCGGCCGACGCCATGGCGGTGACGGCGAGGTCGACCGAGTAGCGGGGGTCGCCGCCGCTGCGGGCGCATGGATTGTCGGGCACCCCTCGACATCGATACTTCGCCCGCACATCAGGTGGTCGGATCGGATGGTCGAACCGGTCGAAGAACGCGAAGTGTTCGTGCCCGTCGGCGTCGATCCGGAAGGCGCCGTGATGGACGAGCCGATGGTGGCGGTTGCACAACAGGACCAGATTTGCCATGTCGGTCGGCCCGCCGTCTTCCCATTCGACGACGTGGTGGCCGTCGACGTAGCGGGTGTTGGTGCAGCCCGGAAAGCGACACCCGTGGTCGCGGGCGGCCAGGAGCCGTCGCTGCTTGTCGGACACCAGCCGTTGCGATCTGCCCAGATCCACGCACGATCCATCCGCGCCTTTGACCAACCCTCGGATTCGGGCGTCACAGGCAAGACGCCGCGCGTCGGCCAGGGACAGCGCCGACCCGTTGGTCTGGTGACTCAGGCCCGATTCGGTCTCGCCACGCAGGAACGCTTCATCGATGTGGAGGACCACTTCGGTGTGCTCCCCTCGGACGATCGGCACCGCACCCGACTCCATGCGGTTCGCGGCCACGCCGACCAGTGCGTCCAAGCGGCGACGTGCCGTGGGCCGTGGGGCGAACGTCTGGGATGCCGAGTCTGCTTCGTCTTCGGAATCGTCGGGGTGGCCCGCTCGCCACTGGGTTTCGGATTCGGTCTCCAACGCGGCGCGCACCACCGCGGCATCATCGGGGGTCAGGATCGCCAGGAGCTCTTCGAGCCCGTCATCCCGGGTGTGCCACCACGCGCCACACCTGGCTTCGTGGTCTTCGGCTTCACGGGCTTCGGCTCGGTCGGCTTCGGCCTGTCGGTCCGCGTCGACCCGTTCGTTGCGGCGATAGGCGGCGGCGATCCGGGCGAGTTGGGTGGCGGAGGTTTCACGGGCCAGTGCGCACCAGTCGGACTCGGACGCATCGGATGCGACCGACAACACGCACTGCGCCTTGGTCGACGACAGTGCACCGGACTCCCACGCGTCTCGCACCTCCGGCCGTGACGCCAAGGCCTCGCCTGCATCGGCCAGACCGGTCGCCGCCCGAGACGTCAAGCCCAGATCGACCGACGCCCATTGCCCGAACGAGGTGAACCCCGAACCCGCCTCGGTGCCGTTGCGTGCCCGGAAAACCGCCATCGCCTGCGCGATCCGGGCCTGGGCCGCGGACACCGTGGCACAGGCGTCGATCAGCGCTGCACGCAGGTCGGCGACGTCCATCGTCTCGGCGAGGTCGGTGGCCGGCATGGCCGGATCCAACAGGTCCATGCCGATATGCTATCGAACATATGTTCGGATAGCAACCATCGGCCGAAGAATTTCTCACCTCCGAGGTCCCTTGTCGCCACGGTGCCGTCCGCCCGGACGGTCGCCTACCTTGCTCGCCGCTCCGACATCGAGGCTGCCGGAACGCCGTCACGGTCCGGGCCCCGGCCGCCGGCTGCGCGCCCGCTGGGGGTGTGGTCATCTCGTGTGGGCTCGGTCGGGCAACGCTCGAAATGGACGTGGTCGCCCGGTTGCGTCGCGCCGTTCTCGACGATCTGGTCGAGCGAGGGTTGCTAGAGGTCCGTGGCGAGGGCAACATCCGCATGGAAGGCGTGCGCCGAGCGGCCCAGTACGTGGCGCCCGAGACCGAACGCAACACGTGGGACGATGGGTTCCGCACCCTCGGGACGACGTCGTGCGAACATGCCAGTGACCTCATCCCAGCGGGCGACCACAGCGCCGGGGTCGCCGAGGACCAAGATCGACCGGAACGCCGCTGAGACCGCGCCGGTTCCAGCCCTGGGACGTCCCGGCGAGCAGGTTGCGGACGACGTGCACTCGGCTGCGTTGCCTTCTCGCCCAGAGAACCACTGCGGGATCTCGGGCCTCGGACCGGCGTGCGCGTCTTCAGATCACCGGACGCACACCGCACAGTCCCGGTCGCGCGGTGCAGGGAACTTTTCGTCTTTCCGGTACGACTACCTGAGTGGTCGTCGCGTGGTCGACGCGTCGAACGAGTGCCCCCGGGGAGATGTCCGTTGCCGAAGACCTGTGCCTTCTTCGTCGAGCTGATCTCGGCCGCGGCCGACCGCGAAGTCACCGCGGCGGAGCGGGCCGCGTTGGATGCCCACCTGGAATCGTGCGCTGTGTGTCGGAACCGACTGGACCGACACGATGAGATGCGACGACGGACCCTGCTGGGACCCGCGCCGGCGCTGGATGACCTCGTGGGCCGAATCGCGGTCCGGGCGCGCACCGTCGCGCGGCACCGTGCCGGACGCCCACGCCGCGTGGCCACGATCGCAGCCGCGGCGATCGTGGTCGTCGCATCGTGCTGTGCGGCGCTCACCGTGTCGACCCGCCATCCGGTGAACGGCCAGGCGACGGTCGCCGATGCCACCGATAGGGTCGTGACCGTGAGGCTCATCGACCAACAGCCCAGTGTCCGCCACGTGACGATCCACCGTGGTGACCAGGTGCGTTGGGTCAACACCGACCTGGAACGCCACCAGCTCGTGATCCACAGCGGCGGCGCGAGAATCGAAGGCGATCTGGCACGACGTTCCTCGGAGACCGTCACCTACACCACGGTCGGTACCTACTCATTCGACTGCGTACTGCATCCGAGTCTGTCCGGCACCGTCACGGTTCTCTGAGCCGGGTATGCGCCAGCACGCCGGCCGGCGAGGCTCCATCCGATCCGACGATGTCACGGCGCTCGCCACCGCGGCCGCCGGCGACCCGAATGCGGCCGAAGCGTTCGTGGCCGCCACGGTGGTGGACGTGTGGCGCGTCTGCGCGCACCTGGTTGATGCCGCGACCGCGGACGACCTGACGCAGCTCACCTATGAACGCGCGCTCGGCTCGCTGCGGCGGTTCCGGGGAGATTCCTCGGCCCGCACCTGGCTGTTGACGATCGCCCGGCGCGTCTGCGCGGACGAGATCCGGTCGCGGACCCGTCGTCGCCGCGTCGAAGCCGAGGTCCGCAGCGCGCCTCCGGGAGCGACCACCGATTTCACCGACCATGACGCGCTGGTCGCGTTGATCCGGGATCTGGGAGACCCCCAGCGCGATGCGTTCGTGCTCACCCAGGTCGTGGGACTGCGCTACGACGAGGCCGCGGCAGTCCTGCAGTGCCCCGTGGGCACCATCCGGTCGCGGGTGGCGCGGGCACGCGACGTGCTGCAGGACCGCATGGGTGCCGCCGAAGGCGACGCCGGTCACCGGCAGGTCGCGGCGCCGCGCGCGCATCGGCGAACCCCCGGGGCGTGAGACGAAGGTCTCACCTGCTGCAGCGGAACTTTTCGCTGCTGCCGTGCGACCAATTGGACGGGTCGACCCGCGATCGGCGACCCGCCAGTGACCCATCGACCTCGGAGGAACCGTGATCCGTCGACTCGTTGCACCCGTCATCGCCGCATTCGGGCTCCTCGTCGCGCTCGCGGTACCGGCCGCGGCCCACGTCAAAGTCTCCTCGGACAACGCGACCAAGGGCGGCTACGCGACGATCGCCATCCGCGTGCCCAACGAGGAGTCCGACGCCGACACCGTCGGCCTGAAGCTCCAGCTCCCCGTCGACCACCCGATCGCGAACGTGTCGGTGCAGCCCAAGCCGGGCTGGACGTTCAAGACCAAGACATCCAAGTTGGCCAAACCGGTGAAGACCCAGGACGGGACCATCGACGAAGCGGTCACCGAGATCGACTGGAGCGGTGGCAAGATCGCACCAGGAGAGTTCGACCAGTTCTTCATCCAGGCCGGACCGATGCCCACCGACACCGACTCGGTGACCTTCAAGGCGATCCAGACCTACCGCGACTCGGCCGGCAAGACCTCCCAGGTCGCCTGGATCCAGGAAACCCAGCCGGGCCAGCCCGAGCCGCCGCATCCGGCCCCGGTGCTGAAGCTCACCTCGGCCGACGCCTCGGCCGGGGCGGCGCCGGCAACGACCGGATCCGATGTGGCCGCGTCCGCGGGTACGAACCAGCCGACGGTGGCCGCGACCACGTCGACGAGCTCCGGCGATTCGAGTGGTCTGGCCACCGCGGCGCTCATCGTGGGCATCGTCGGCCTTGTGGCCGCCATCGCCGCGTTGGCGCTGGTGCTGACCCGGCGACGCGCGACGGCTTCGGGCCCGAACCTCGACTGACCGCCGCCGATCGCCGCGGGGCCGCGGCTATCGATTCGAGATCCTCCCGCGAGGGGCGGAAGCCTCAGGCGAGCTCGCTGGCCCGCCACAGATACCATGCGGCCAGACTGCGCCACGGTTGCCATGCCTGGCCCCGCTCGGCGAGCTCCTTCGGCCCGATGCGGTCGATCCCCATGAGGTACGCATACCCCTTGCGTACGGCGAAATCGTCCACGGGCAGCACGTCGGGTCGCCCGAGGCGGAAGATCAACAGCATCTCCACGGTCCATCGGCCCACTCCTCGGATAGGGGTGAGGGCGTCGATGATCTCGGTGTCGTCCATGCCTGCCAGCTCGTCCAGCTCGGGGACCGAACCGGCACGGGATCGTGCGCCCAGATCGCGCAAGGCAGCCACTTTCGAGCCCGAGAGCCCCGCGCCGCGCAGTTCGGCGTCGCTCAGCCGGGTGAGCCCTTCGGCCGTGGGACCGTCGAGCGCACGGGGGAACAACGCACACAGCCGCGCGTAGATCGACGAGGCCGCGCTCGCCGACACCTGCTGCGCGGTGATCGACTCGGCCAGCGCGGCGACCGTGGAGTGGGCGACACGCATGCGTGGGATGCGGTGGCCGACCAGGTCGACCAGGCGTGCGGTGTCCGCATCGGCGGATCGCAGCGTGGCCTTGGCGCCAGCCAGGTCGAAGGGCATGGGAGCGGCGGCGTCGCCGCGCCCTTCGGCACGGAGCAGGCGCAGTTTGGTGATGACGCCGCCGTGTGCGGAGAAGCCGCCGATGTGGCCGTTCGCGGCCACCACCCGGTGGCACGGGACGACGATGCCGTAGGGGTTACGCCCCAGGACCTGGCCCACGGCCCGGGGCGCGTTCGAGGCGTGATGTCCGGCTCGGTGGGCGAGGTCGCCGTAGGTGACGGTGTCGCCGGGCGGGACCGTGCGCAGCGCGGTGTAGATCGAACGGGCGAAATCGGACAGTCCGCTTTCGTCGAGGACGAGGTCGGCCAGGTCGTCGTCCGCGCCGCGGGTGAGCGC
>CAZEAV010000201.1:5468-5856 GCA_964510215.1 uncultured Iamiaceae bacterium | reverse complement strand
CCAGCACGCCGGGACGGTTGTGGCGGCGCGTCGCGCGGCCGTCGTCAACGTCGACGCCGGCGACTTCCGACTCCCCCTTCGGGGACGACCTGCCCGAGGGCGGCGAGGTCCTCGGCGGTCAGCGTGACCTGTGCGGCCGCCACATTCTGCGCGACCCGATCGGGGTTCCGCGAGCCGGGGATCGGCACGACGTCGTCCGATCGGGCGAGCAACCACGCGATGGCGAGCTGGGCGACCGTGGCGTCGTGGGCTTCCGCCATCGTCTTCAACTGCGCCACGATCGCGGCGTTCCGTTCGAAGTTCTCCGGCTCCCACCAGCCGATCGACCGCCGGAAATCGTCATCGTCCAGCTCGTCGCGGGGCCGCACCGCGCCGGTGAGAAAACCCC
>CAZEAV010000201.1:0-5458 GCA_964510215.1 uncultured Iamiaceae bacterium | reverse complement strand
AATAGGCGACGAGACCGATCCCGAGTTCGTCCAGCACCCCGAACAACGACTCGACCTCGCGGGCGAACAACGAGTATTCGCTCTGCAGCGCGGTGATCGGGTGTACGGCGTGACCCCGCCGGATCGTGGACTCATCGGCTTCGGACAACCCCAGGAAGCGCACCTTGCCCGCGGCCACCAGCTCGGCCATCGTGCCCACGACTTCCTCGATCGCCACATCCGGATCGGGTCGGTGCTGGTAACACAGGTCGATCACGCCGACGCCGAGGTTCGCCAGCGAGTTGTCCACGACCTCTCGGATGTGGTCGGGGCGGGAGTCGAATCCGAAGGAGGGGGTGAAGCCGAACTTGGTGGCGATGGTGATCTCGTCCCGGAACGGGGCGACCGCCCGGCCCAGCAGCCGTTCACCGGTGCCCCAACCGTACATCTCGGCGGTGTCGAAATGGGTGACGCCTTCGTCATGGGCACGACGGATTGCCGCGATCGATTCGTGGTCGTCCCGCGCCCCGTAGCCGACGGCGGTGCCCATGGCGCCATAACCGATCGACGCCATCTCGAGGCCCTGGGTTCCCAGTGTGCGTTGTTCCATCTCGGCGGCTCCTCGGGTTGCGTCGTCGTGTGCAGGCTACGCCGCCGGGTCCGCGCGGCTTCGTTCCGCCGGATTCCTCGTTCGGAGGACAACCGCGAGAACTGCGACGTTCGACAGATGCTTCGATCGGGTGACGGTGATCGCACGCAACCCGCCGAGCAACCCGCAGCCTTCCCCTCCAGGGGCCCGCCAGGGGATGGTTGTCACACCCGAGCGCGATGCTCGGCGCAGGAGGTCCCCACTCGACGCTCCTCTCGCCATCGACATGGCCCACCGTATTCGACGACCGAATCGAAGGAGTGATGCCCGATGGTGAAATTGAGTGAAGCCGAACGGTCGCAGTTCTACACTGAGGTGGCAGCAGCGACCAGTCCGAGAACCGCGGAGATACTCGTGCACGAGGTACTCGAAGTGCAGTGGGACGACCTGGTGACCAAGTCGGATCTACGCGGCGACCTCGCCGACCTGCGCGGCGAGTTCACGACCCTGAAAGGCGAGTTCGCCGACCTGCGCGGCGAGTTCGCCGAGCTCAAGGGCGAGTTTGGAGACCTGCGTGGCGAGTTCGCCGTCCTCAAGGGCGAGGTCGCCGACCTCCGCACCGAGATGCGGACCGGATTCGCCGAGGTGCACACCCGGTTCGCACAGGTCGATGCCAAGATGGAGCAGCGCTTTCATCGCCAGCTCGTGTGGCTCATCTCGGCGATCGCAAGTGTGGCCGCATTCCAGACGACACTGGTGCTCGCGCTGCACTGACAGGTGGGCCGGACCGACCTGCCCGTGCGACGCCACCCGGTCACGACAGCGACAGGAAGAGCCTCTCGAGTTCTTCGGTGGTGAGCCCTTCGGCCCGATTCACGCCGTCGGCATCGGCGACGCATCCCTTCATCGCACCGGCGATGATCGCGTAACCCGCCCGGTCCAAGGCGCTCGACACCGCCGCGAGCTGCGTGATCACCTCGCGACAGGAACGCTCGGTCTCGACCGCGTCGATCACCGCGTCGAGCTGCCCGCGGGCCCGCTTCAGGCGGTTCAGTACCCGACGATGGTCCCCGGCGAGCGGGCCGGCATGGTCGTTCACGGCAGGTTTGCTCACGTCTGACCCTGTTGCGCGTCGACCCGGGCGCGCACGTCGTCCATGTCGAGGCCCTCGACCGCGCCGATCACCTTCTCGAGGCTCTCCTCGGGGAGCGCGCCAGGCTGAGAGAACACCAGGATGCCCTCCCTGAACGCCATCAGCGTCGGGATCGACTGGACGGCGAATGTCGCGGCGAGCTGGGGTTCGGCCTCGGTGTCGACCTTGCCGAAGACGATGTCGGGGTGGGTCGCCGACGCCGACTCGAAGATGGGTGCGAACGCCCGACACGGCCCGCACCACGACGCCCAGAAGTCCACCAGGACGATGTCGTTGTCGGCGACGGTGGATGCGAAGCTTGCGTTGGTGATGGTCTGGGTTGCCATGCACCCAGCATACCCCCTGGGGTATAAACGCCAACCTGACGAGCAGGAACCGGTACGCTCGAGGTCGACCCGTCGCCGGCGTGGCAAGGGAATCCGACTGACGCCGGAGTCAACGTGACTGCATCCGCACCTCGTCCTGCGCCCAGCGAGCAGCCTCCCCCGCTGGTCGACGACCGGATCGGTGGCATCTTCCTCGGGTTGTGTTCGCTGTATTGGTTCGGTGCGGGTGTGGTGGCGGTCATCGCCGCAGTGGTGCTGTGGTGGGGCACGACCATCGAGTGCAACGGCGACGGCTTGTGCCGCATCGCAAAGGCCGTCATGGGCATCGGCGCCGTGGTGTTCACCGTGTTCGCCCCGCTCCTGCTCGCGACCGGCGCCGTCACCGTTACCGTGGCCGTCCGCTTCGCACGAGGTCGACTCGTGCATCGATGGATCGTCGTCGTTCCGGCGCGCCTTGCGCTGGCCACGAGCACCGTCACCGCCGTGTGGATGCTGGCCGAAGCCGGGCTGGATGCCGGTTTGCCGCTGTGGGGTACGGTCGGCTTCGTCCTGCTCGTGGCCCCGGTGGCCTGCACACGATTCCGCCCCGCGATCGTGGACCGGCAGGTTCCGGTGCCGGGTCAGCCGACCCGGCCGCCTTGGATCACCGCTCCGATGCCGACGAGTCGTTCTTCCGAACCGGGCAGGCCGACGAGCTGAAGCGACGCCGGATACGGCGTGCCGTCGACGGTGGATGGGCCGTCCACGGTCGGCACCGGCACGCACAGCGCCGGGAACCCGGCGAAACTGACCGGCACCGCGGCCACGTTCGACGCCGGGTCCGGGTCTCGAAGTCCGGGTGGGAACCGCGTCATGCCACACAGCACCAGCGCGTCGAACCCGGCCAGCGTCGCCGCCAGCTCGTCCTGCCAACTCCCGCGCCGGCCGCGGACCGCCGCCAGGTGCGCCTCGGTGAGCGTCACCGCCCGTGCGAACCGGGCGCGCACGTCGGCGCCGAGCCGATCGCCGTGGTCGGCGACGAGCGTGCGGTTCGCCTCGAGCGCTTCGCCGTACATCAGGTCCAGCCCGTCGGTATGGGCCTGCGTCCAACCCCCGATCGACACGGCGACGGCCGCGGCGCCGACGCGCGCCAGGGCCGCGTCGACGGCTGCTTCGATCCGCGGGTCGGCGTCGAGTCCGGCGAACCGGGCGAGCCGGATCTGCCCGCGGGCAGACTCGGCGGGAGCAAAGCCCGGCTCCAGCAACGCCATTCCCGCCACGACACCGGCGACGTCACGGGCGAGCGGGCCGATCGTGTCCATCGAGGGAGCCAGCGGCCGGGTACCGACGACCGGGATCCGGCCGAACGTGGTCTTGAGCCCGACCACGCCGCAATACGCGGCCGGGTTCCGCACCGAGCCGGCGGTGTCGGTGCCATACGCGATGTCGGCCTGGCCGGTCGCCACGGCCACCGCGGATCCCGACGATGATCCGCCCGGAACTCGGGCCGGATCCAGCGGGTTGCGCGGGGTGCCGTAGTGGGGGTTCACCCCCGTCGCCCCGAAGCACAACTCGTGCAGGTTCGTCTTGCCGACGATCTGCGCCCCGGCCGCGCGGGCGCCGACCAGGCAGGCGGCATCGGCCACGGCCACCGGCGCGCCCTGCGCGACGGCCGGGCAACCGGCCGTGGTGATGGTTCCGGCCACGTCGATGCAGTCCTTGACGGCCAGCCGCAGGCCCGATCGGGGCACGACATCGGTCCGGTGGATGAAGACGTGATCGCCGACGGGCCGGTCCCCGGTTTCGGTCACAACTCCACGAGTTCGAAGGCCACCGCATGCTCGACGCCGAGGCGCGGCCCCGTCTGCTCGGCCATCCCGGTGAGGAACATGTCGACCGGCGGCCAGGCGTCACCCAGGCCCGCCATGTAGCGCTCGTGTGCTTCGAGCGAGGCGATCCCCTTGTCGAGCCAGCCGGTGATGTCCACGGCATGGGTGGCGTGGGGTGACCCGGCAAGTGCCACCCGTGCCACACCGGACCAGGGCTCGTGGCCCTCGTCCAGCAGGTCGGTGAAGATCCACCGGTTGGCGGCATCACGCGACGCGTCCAGTACTGCCAGCCCCACCGCCCGATGGTCGGCCATGTTGAAACCGGTCCGCCCGTGCCAGAACGGTTCCCGGTTCCCCGTGACGACCAGGTCCGGCCGATGGGTCCGGATGACGCGGGCCAGGTCGCGCCGCAGGCCCAGGCCGTATTCGATGACCCCGTCGACGTAGCCAAGGAACTCCACCGACGACACGCCGACGATCTGTGCGCTCGCCCGTTCCTCCTCCTCGCGGATCGGCCCGCACTCGGCCGGTGCGAGGCCGTCGATCCCGGCCTCGCCCGAGGTGACCAGCACGTAGCGCACGTCCTTGCCGGCGTCGGTCCACTTCGCGATCGCCGACGCGGCTCCGAACTCCAGGTCGTCGGGGTGGGCCACGATGCACAGCACCTTGGCGAAATCGTCTGGAAATTCCTGTAGCTCCGCAGCCATCGGGTTCCTTTCCGGTCTCCTCAACCGCCCTGGGTGATGCGATCGATCTCGACCCGGTCGTCATCGGTGGGGCGCCAGGTCGCCGCGGCGACGTTCGCCGTGACCTGTTCGGCACGGGTCGCGCCGGCGATCACCGACGCCACACAGGGCTGCGCGGCCAGCCAGCCCATCGCCACGTCCAACAGCGTGATTCCCCGATCGTGGGCGAACGCCTCCAGGGCCTCGGTGACGTCGAACACCTCGTCGGTGAGGGAACTCTCGCGCCCCCACGCGGCGATACGGCTGTCGGCGGGGACGTCCTCACCCCGCCGGTACTTGCCGGTGAGCACGCCGCTGGCCAGGGGAAAGTACGGCAGCACGCCCAACCCGAAGCGTTCCACGGCGGGAACGACCTCGGCCTCGATACCGCGTTCGAGCAGGTTCCAGTGGTTCTGCACGCTGATGAACCCCTGACGGCCGACATCCCGGGAGACCCAGGCCGCGTCGGCCACCTGCCAGCCGGCGAAGTTGGAACACCCCACGTAACGGACCTTGCCCTCGACCACCAGCTCCGAGAGCGCGCCGAGGGTCTCCGCGATCGGCGTATCCGGATCGGGTCGGTGGAGCTGATACAGATCGATCCAATCGGTTTCCAGACGTCGTAACGACCGCTCGACGGCCTGGCGGATGTACCGCCGTGAACCGCGGGCACCCCAATCGGGCCCCGCGTCGTCGCGGTGCAGGGCGGAGCCGAACTTGGTGGCCAGCACCACTTCGTCGCGGCGGCCGCGCAACGCTTCGCCCAGCACCACCTCGGAGTCGCCGTAGGAATCGGAGGTGTCGATCAGGGTGATGCCTGCGTCCAGCGCCGCGTCCACGACCTTGTGCGCGGCCGCAGAGTCGATCCGGAACCCGAA
>CAZEAV010000200.1:3082-5857 GCA_964510215.1 uncultured Iamiaceae bacterium | reverse complement strand
CACGACCTCTTCGATGCGACCGAAGCGCTCTAGCCAGCTGAGCTACACCCCCGGGGAACCACCGATTCTAGCGCACACCCACCACGGCGGACACCTCGGCCAACGGAGTCCGTGACGATCGGTGGCGGTCCGTCGACCCGGCCACGCAGGCTCGCGGCAGGGCGGAGGACGATTGTGACGAAATTGGACTCAAGTCGTCCTCGGTCGCTGGCCGATGAGGGGGTATGAGGTCCCAGTACTCTCCCGCCCCAACTGAAGGAATCCCCGTTCGCCGCCGGTCACACGTGCGACGGGCCGCAGGAGCCGTCGTGGCCGCCGTGCTCGGCGTCGCCGTGCTCTCCGGTTGTCTGAGCCATGAGCAGGCCACGGTCCAGAGCCAGGTCAACAGCGCCCGGTCCGCAGCCCACGTGGGTATCGTCACCGACTACGACATCGCGGACATCAAGGCGCAGTCCTGGGCTCAGCGGTTGGCCAACGACGGGTACCTGCACCACTCCCACCTCCCCGACGGCTACCCCACAAACTGGTGCCACCTGGGCGAGAACGTCGGCATGGGCCCGAGCCTCGCCGCCGTCCAGAACGCGTTCATGCACTCCGCGCCGCACCGGGCGAACATCCTGAACCCGGTGTACGACCGCATCGGCACCGGCGTCGCGAGAAATTCGGCCGGCTACTACTTCGTGGTGCAGGAATTCGTCGACCAGTGCTGATTGCCGAACGCTGCATCGAACGGCGCGGCGTCGGGCGGCGCAAGCCGGTCGACACGGCGGTCGGCCGCGGTGGGTCGAACGTCCGCGTCGACGGCCCACCGACGCGGCCAGCGTGGGCCGCGGTGTGGTGGTCGGAGTGAACGCCGCAGGCCGAACCGGGTGCAGGTGCCGGACCTTGGCCCGACGTTCGGCCAGGACCCGTTGCTGGTTCACCAGCAGCGCCACATAGGCGATCAGGGCGAGGCTGCAGAATACGCAGAGCCCGATCGCCATCGGCGATCCACTGAGCACGGCGACGAGCAACGTCACACACGTGGCGGCGAGCAGGGCCAGCAGCACCTGCTGTCGGCGGAGGCGGGCCGCCTCGGAGCGCCGGTGGGTCGGCCGCGCCGTGGCCACCCCGGCGGGTGCAGTCCGGCCGGACACCGGCCGGGAACCGGGCTGGGTGCGCTCCAGGGTGTGGAGTTGCGTCCGGAAGGCCGAGACACTGTCGTGGCGGCGATGAGCGAGACGTTCCCTGCTGTAGGACCCGAGTACGACTATCCATACGACGGCCAGTACCGCAAGAACCACGAATGTCACGCTCCGTGCCTGCCTTTGATGATCGAGACCGTAGTGTCCTCACCTGAAGAGATGGTGGATACCCGGTCGGGTCGGTCTGGGACGTGTGGCCGTCGTGGCACACCGCCGCGGGTCGGGCATCCACCGCCTCGAAGCGATGACGGCCCTCGCCGTGGTTGTTACGGTTCTACTACGGCGTCGTCACATTCGCCAGTCGAATCGCGTCGGTACGGCCCGGAAGCCCCGCCGGTGGTCTCCCACAGCGACACGTCGCTGATCGTCATCGATCGGTCCGCGGACTTGCACATGTCATAGATCGACAGGCACGCCACCGAGCACGCGGTCATCGCCTCCATGGCGACGCCGGTGCGGTCGACGGTGTCCACGACCGCTTCGACCTCGATGAACTCGTCCGCGATCTGGAAATTGACCGACACCGACCCCACCAGCACCGGATGACACAGCGGGAGCAGGTCTGCAGCCCGTTTCGCGGCCTGGATACCGGCCACGCGGGCCACCGCCAGCACGTCGCCTTTCGCGACGGCCCCGCTGGCCACCAACGACGTGGTCGCCACCTGCATGCGCACGCGGCCGCGCGCCACCGCACGGCGATGGGTGACCTCTTTGACCGCCGTCTCGGTGGGCCGGGCCGAAGCCAGCGGGTCGAGAAATCCCCGGCTCGTCACGACGATGCCTTCGCGTCGCCCGACCCTCCGCCACGGCGTCGGACCAGATCCGTCAGGAATGCCTCGAACGGGGCACCGAGGTCGTCCCGCTCCAGAGCCAGCTCGACCGTCGCCCGCAGGTAATCGAGCTTGGAGCCGATGTCGTAACGACCGCGTCGGAACACATACCCGTACACGTCGGTGGTGTCCAGCAGGGTCGCGATGGCATCGGTGAGCTGGATCTCGCCACCGACACCGGGCTTGACCGTGTCGAGCACGTCGAAGATCTCCGGGGTGAACACGTACCGGCCCATGACCGCCATCGACGACGGCGCGTCGGCCGGGTCCGGCTTCTCCACGATCCCCCGGATCTGGACCAGCCGGGATTCGGGCGTCGGGGTGACGCCGCCGATGTCGGCGCAACCATAGGCACCGATCTCGTCGTCGGGCACCGCGCGCAGTGCGACCACCGGGGCGCCGCGCTCGGCGTGCGCGCCGATCATCGCACGCAGCACGGCCGAATCGTCGACCATGAGGTCGTCGCCCAGCATCACCGCGAACGGCCGGTTGCCGACGTGTTTGCGCGCCACCGACACCGCGTGCCCCAGCCCCAGCGGCTCTCCCTGGCGCACATAATGGATGTCGGCCAACTCGGCGAGATCGCGCACGGTGTTGAGCAGGCGATCCTTGCCTTTGGCCTCCAGGAAGTACTCGAGCTCGAACTGGCGGTCGAAGTGGTCCTCGATACTGCGCTTGCCGCGTCCGGTGATGATGAGGATGTCGTCGATACCGGCCCGCACCGCCTCCTCGACCACGTACTGGATCGCCGGCTTGTCGAC
>CAZEAV010000200.1:0-3072 GCA_964510215.1 uncultured Iamiaceae bacterium | reverse complement strand
GGGCTGGGCCTTGGTGGCGGGCAGGAATCGGGTGCCGAGCCCGGCAGCCGGGATCACCGCGGTTCGTACGACCTCGCTCACTGCGTCCTGGCTCCTTCTTCGACGAATCGAAACTCCGCGGACCTCGGTGAAGAGCCCGTATCCGCGAGCGGCGCCATGCTATCGGGACGGACCCGGTCGACCCGTACCGCTCCGAACGGTCGGCGGATCGACCCCCGTGGAGGCCGGGAGCATCGGCGCCAGGTTCGGGCGTCCCCGCCGGTCGCCGATATGCTGGCAGTCGACGTGGTCGAGTGCCAGCGAACCGGGTCCGTGGATCCGGTGACCGAATCCGGGTTCCGCCACGGCCGAGAGGATGCGGACCGAACGTCCGCCGGACCGTTCCGAGGTGTTGAAATGCCGACCTATGAATATCGCTGCGCCGACTGCGGCCACACCTTCGACATCGTCCAGGCCTTCACCGACGACTCCCTGACGGTGTGCCCAGAATGCGGCGGACGACTGAAGAAGGTGTTCGGCAACGTCGGTATCTCGTTCAAAGGCTCCGGGTTCTACGTGAACGACTCGGGGTCGAAGAAATCGACCACCTCGATCGCCTCGCCGGACGCAGCCGGCTCGTCGTCGGACGGGGATGGGACCTCCGCGGGCGAGTCGTCCTCGTCGGAGGTGTCCACGAACGGTTCTGGTCCGTCTTCGACGAAGTCGGACACCGCGACCTCCTCCGACTCGTCGAAATCCGCCTCGACGGCCACATCGTCGTCCACGGACTGACCGGCCGGCCCGGCAGGTCGAAACCCGCGGACGCCACGCTCACAGCAGCAACGCGTCGGGCGGGAGGGCGACGATGCCGGTCGCTCCCATGGCGCGCAACTCGCCGAGGCGACGCCACAGGACCGACGTGGCGACCACCAGGTGCACGGCGACCAGGTCGTCACGGCCCGCCAGGGGCAGGATCGTGGGCGATGCCAGACCCGGGAAGATCGCCCGGAGTCCTTCGATGCGATCGGGGGGCAGGTGCAGCATCACGTAGCGGTGCGCCGCAGCGTGCATGGCCGCGTCGAGTCGCAGCAGCAGATCGTCGAGTTCGTCCTTGCCGTCGCGGTAGCGCAGTTCGGCCTCGCACTCGGTGATGGTCGCCAGGATCTCGAGCCGGTTCTGACGCAGGCTGGTGCCCGTCTGGGCGTTGTCGACGATCGCATCGGCGATGCCCGCGGCGCACACCCCTTCCAGGGAGCCACCCATCGACAGAATCGTGACGTCGACCCCGTGTTCGGCGAGAAACCGGCGCGTCAGGTTCGGCATGTGGGTGGCGACGACCCCGCCGGCCAGCGCCGCCAGCGTGGTGGGTCCGTCGTCGCGCCCGGCCACCACGAGGGTCGATCGGGCGCTTCCGAGCGCGAGGCGACCCAGGTCGGCGACGTCGTGCTCGAGCGCGATGTCGGTGGCCAGAAAAGCCGCGTCGATCGTGTCGGCCGCCAGCGCCGCGGCGGCGTCACGGGGACGCATCTCGATGAGTTCCAGACCTTCGGCCTGCACGATCGAGCCCCGCCCCCGCAGACCCGAGACCGGATACCCCGCGGCGGTGAGCAGATCGAGCGCGGCGTCACGCAAACGTCCCTTGGAGGGCACGGCCACGCGGCCGCCGGCCGAACCGGTCACGGGGACTCCTCGGTGTCATAGGTGCTGTCGCGGGCCGGGTGCCGGTGCCGTGCGCGCAACACGGCTTCGACGTCCTCCCAGGCCACACCTGCGGAGACCAGCGCGGCGACGAGGTGGAACACCAGGTCCGCCGCCTCCTCGGCGACGGCCGACGCATCGGGCTGCGGTGCCCCGAGTTCCAGACAGACCTCGAAGGCCTCCTCCATGATCTTGCGCTGGACGAGTACCGGATCGGTGAGCAGTCGGTACGAATAGGAACCTCGGGGCGCCTCGGCGAGGCGGCCGCGCAGGAACGCATCGAGTTCGGCCACGAAAGACGGGGTGGAGGACGAGGTCATTGCTCCGAGCATCGTAGGAGGCACAGATCACCGGATCGAACCGGATTGTCCATCGACCGAGCGGATCTGGAGACCGGCCGGAACCCGGGCCGGTGTCGGGCGACGCGACAGCGCCCGCAACCCGACGTCGGCCGCTGGCAAGCCGACCTGGGTGCGTCCCGGTCAGGCTCCCAGGCGCGCCCAGGTCGTGTAGCGGAAGCGCTCGCGGAAACCCATACGTCGATAGATCGGCTCGCCCATCGCCGACGCCTGGAGGGTGATGAATCGGGCGCCCAGCTCGAAACCCCGACGGGTGACGGTTCGGGTGACCAGGTCGCCGAGGCCGCGACGGCCGTGGTCGGGCACGGTGCCGACCCAGTAGACCCCGCCGATGGAGTGACTCAGCAGCACCTGCGCCGCGGCGACCGGACGGCCCCGCTAACAGGCGACGACGGTGTGGACGTTCGGCGCGGTCAAAGCCACGAGCGACCGGAGGCCTTCCTGCACGATTCCCGGCGGGAGGCCACTGACGGCGTACGCGGCGTCGCCGACGGTGACGAAATCGTCGAAGTCGTCCGCGTCGGCGACCCACCGCAGATCGATCCCCGCCGGTGGCTGTCGTGGCTCCGGTGGCGCCGCGATGTGCATCGCCGGTGCATCCAACAGCGCAGTCAGACCCGCTTCATCGACCGCTTCGCGCAGGTCGCCGTCGGCCGAATCCGTGCGCACCATCACCGACCATCCCCGACCGAGCGACGCGAACCACTCATCCGCCCGCTGCACGAAGCGACGGGCATCCAGGCCGGGGTCGGTTCGCCAGGCGATGTTGAACAACACCGGGAAGGACGTCGCCGAGGCGCAGAACAGCGCGCCGTCCCGTTCCTCCAACACCGCGCCGGTACCGGCCACGCGTACCAGCAGCCGCGAGAACTCCCGGCAGTTCCGGTCCGCCAGGTCGTCACGCACGGTCGGCTGCACAGCCGACAGCTTGCCAGGTCGCTCAGCGCGGTGCAGGCCACCAGTACTCGAGCGGGATGGTGTCGGGGTCGCGGACCTCCAGGGCGGTGCCGTCGCGCCGGGGGGCGTCGGGGACCGG
>CAZEAV010000199.1:0-5865 GCA_964510215.1 uncultured Iamiaceae bacterium | reverse complement strand
CACAGACCTCCCGCCCCCGTAGTTCCCGGGCAAACTGTGAGACCACCGCGCCGGACGGCTGATCCGACGCGAGAGTGGTTGTGCGTGCAACGTCCTGCCACACGAATGCGACCACTATCGCCAGAAGTAAAATGCCGGTCGGATTAGCCAGTTTGCGCAGCTCGCCGCGGAGCTGTGCGGCAAAGCTGATCACCCGTCGGCCAGGGCAGCATCAGGCTCTATGCGCCCGCCGTCCATGGCAAACGTGGCGTCACAGTTCGCCAGGTCCTCGCTCCGGTGCGACACGAGCACCACCGCCCCGCCACGCTCGCGCTCCCCGCGCATCCACTCGGTGACGAGGTCACGCCCATCCGGGTCGAGGCCATTCGTCGGCTCGTCGAGCAACAACAGGTCCGGCGAGTGCAACGACGCCGCTGCCAGCGACAGCCGCTTCTTCATTCCCTGCGAGTACCGGGTCGTCAGCTTGCGTCCCGTGTCCCCGAGCCCGAAACGCTCCAGGGCGGATCGCGCACGGCCGCTGTCGGGCCGCCCCGACATGTCCATCAGCGTCTTCAGAAAGCCGAGGCCACTCATCCAGCCATAGAACGCCGGCGTGTCGATCGCCGCGCCGATCCGCAGCCGAATGGCGGGCGAATCCGCCGCCCCTCCGAGCACACGCACCGTCCCCTCGTCCGGGAGCAGCAACCCGGCCATGACCCGCAACATCGTCGACTTGCCCGAACCGTTCTCGCCGTGCACCCCGACGATCGAACCCGGAGCAACGGCAAGGTTCACCTCCGACAAGACGCGCTGGCCAGCCAGATCAACCGAACAATGTTCCAGGCAGACCACGGAGGACACGTGACTACTTGACTGAATTTGCGCCATACCGGTCGGGCCCGTGAGTTTGACCGAAGTAACCTCGATATTCCACCTGCTCCCCGCCCCACGCCCCGTCACATTGTGCGGAACTGCTGCAGCTTGTCGTGGTCGTGCCGACCGAATAACCGGGATTGTTCTTCACATCCAAACGCACTTCGCTCACGGCGCCCACACTATTGCGGTGTGAAGCACCCACGGTCCGCCAGCCGCTCGATCCTCGCCGCGTACCTCGGGACGCGGGCCAGCCCGCACGCCCTCTGCCACCCTCCACCGCCGTGTGACGTGCATTCCTTGTCGGCTTTTGGGGAAGCGATCAGAGCGGTGCTTTGGACCTCGAATGCGAAGGCCAGACGATGCGACCGCGCCAGTTCGTGGTGTTCGTGATCGGGGACCAACGCGGCGTCCAGCGCTGACGTGTCGATCATCGTTCCGCACGTTCCCGATCGAGAGCATCGAGCACCTCGGCCTTCCTCACCGGTCGACCGATCCGGAGCACCGGGAGCCCATCCGATCCGGTTTCGATGTCACCGGGTGTCGCGATCGTGCTGAGCAACAGCCCTTCCGGGGTTCGCCGTGCCACGAGTTCGCCTGGCGTGGCAACGAGTTCGTCTCGCAGATGACGCGGCAACACCATTCGACCTTGGGCGTCGACGCGGATACGAACCGTCGATGGTGCTGCCCTGGCACCCACGATGTCATCATGTGCGACTTCGTCGGCCGTGTCGGGCCACCCACACCACCAGGCCGACGAACGGGAACGCCGCGCCGAGCGCGCAGACCGCCCCCCAACCCCAGACGCCGTACGCCCATGCCGACAGCCCGCTGCCGGCCGAACCGGCCGCGAAATAGGCGGTCATGTACGCGGTGTTCAGGCGGCTGCGGGCATCGGGCCGCAACGCGTAGAACTCGTGCTGGTTCGTGATGTGGGTGCCCTGGATCCCCAGCTCCATCGCCGCGACGGCCACCGCGAGCGCCACGACATCGTGGGATCCCAGATGGGCCAGGCCGAAGCTGACGACGGTGGCGGTGAGGAACACACCGGTCTGGACCCGGGCATGGCCGCGGTCCGCCAGTCGGCCCGCGAACTGGGCGGCAACGGCTCCGGCGACCCCGAACAAGGTGAACAGCCCGATCGTGGCGTCGCTCCAGTGGTACGGCGGCCCGGCGAGCAGGAACGCCACCGAGGTCCAGAACACGCCGAAGCTGGCGAACGTCGCGGCGCCGTAGATCATGCGCTCGCGCAGCACCGGCTCTTCGCGCACCAGGGCGACCACCGAGGCCAACAGGCGTCGGTAGGCAAGCGGCGCGGAAGGCGGCACCTGGGGCAGACGGCGCAGCAGCCACACCGTCATCGCCACCATGAGCCCCGCGGCGATCCAGAACATGGTCCGCCATCCGGCGACCTCGGCAATCAGACCCGCGACGACCCGTGCGCCGAGGATGCCCAACAGCAGGCCGGTCATCACGTTGCCGATCACCCGACCACGCTCCCCTTCGCCGGCCAGGGTCGCGGCCAGCGGGACGAGGATCTGGCCGACGACCGACGCCACACCCACCATGAGGGCGGCCGCCCCGAGCATCTGCCACCCCGGCGCCAGCGCCATGACCGCAAGGCCGATGACCGCCACGCCGAGCAGCCACGCGAGCAGTTTGCGGCGATCCACACAGTCACCCAGCGGCACGACCAGCGCGAGCCCCACCGCGTAGCCGACCTGGGACGCCGTCACCACCAGCCCGACGCTGGTGGTCGACGCGCCGAATGTATCCGCGATCGCATCGAGGAGGGGCTGGGCGTAGTAGTTGTTCGCCACGACCAGCCCGGTACAGACGGCGACGACCAGCCCCAGACGGCGGTCCATGTGGGGCTCGTCCAACGCCGGGCCGCGGGCGCCTTCGGAGTCACCGGTGGTCGATCCTGTGTGCACCCGTCAAGTGTCACCACGACCGGCGCGACCGCCAAATGACCGCCAGGAAGAAAACGCGTGACAATCGGCTTCCGATGGACAACAATGGCATCACATCGGCGATCAGGGAGATCAACGTGCGGAATCGATCTGTCAACCGGGCGCTCGGCGCCCTGGCGGCGCTTGCCGTCGCCGCGGCCGGAATGCTGGCCGTGTCCACCACCCGCGCCTCGGCGGATTCGCTACTGATCGAGAGCTTCACGCATTCCTCCGTGGCCGATGCGGCGGCATGGGAAGCCGGAGGCAGTGGTGGAGCGCTGGATGGCTGGCCCGGATCGGCCTGTCTGACCGCCGGGACGGACTTCACGGCCACCCCGATTCCGGGATGCGACAACGGCGATCCGGATGCGGACGGCTCCGGCGCGCTCGAGCTGACGCCGTCGGTCGGAGGCCGCGCCGGCTTCGCGCTCTACAACGAGGCGCTGCCGACGTCGGGCGGGCTGGACATCACCTTCGACCAGGCCCAGTACGGCGGGTCGGGAGCCGACGGCCTGTCCTTCTTCCTCGTGAACGGCACCACCGACCTCACATCGCCGGGGGTCTCGGGTGGTGGCCTCGGTTACACGGCGACCACGAACGGCACGCCACAACCCGGCGTCGACAACGGGCTCATCGGCATCGGCCTGGACAAGTGGGGGAACTTCTCGGACCCCAACTCGAGCGGCACCGGCTGTGCCGACGGAACCGGTATCGGGTCCAAGGGACCGGGCCAGACCGCGAACCGGGTCGTGGTGCGCGGGCCCGGGAACGGCACCGCGGGCTACTGCTTCCTCGGTACGTCGGGTGACCTCGGCAACCTGCTCACCGGAGACGGCACCCGTGCCGGAGCCACCGTCCAGGTCCACGTCGTCATCGACCCGTCCACCGTCGCCGACCGCCACGTCACCGTGTCCCTGAACGGCACCCAGGAAGTCCAGGTGCCGATCCCCCAGGCACTCCTGGACGCCCCGACCTTCAAGTTCGGATTCTCGGGTTCCACCGGCTCGGTGACCGACAACCACGACGTGTGGAACCTGCAGATCAACTCGGTGATCCCGGTCACGACCACCACTTCGTCCATCACCACTTCGTCGACCACGACCTCGTCGATCACGACCTCGTCCACCACGACCAGCGAGCCGACCACCACGTCGGTGCCCGCGGAGCCGACGACGCGGATCACCGGGCTCGACAGCCAGGGCTGCGAGGCGACCGTCTCGGTCGACTACGTCGCCACCGGGCGCTACACGGTCACGCTGGCCACGGCCGGCGGCGCCCGCATCGGATCGAGTGACCTCGACGTCACGACGCCCGGGATTCACCAGGTCGAGGTGGAGGGTGAGGACCTCCACGGTCTCGGTCACGGTGACCCGGTCACGGTGACCGTCACCGACGCCGACGGCGTCACGCTCGACTCCGTGACCACCCAGATCGCCGATCCTCAGGCCTGTGCCGGCAAGCCCGGGGCACCCGTCGTGAAACCCATCGCGCACACCACGGCGCCGGCCGACGCCGTGCCCGGCAAGCCCAGCTACACCGGCTGACCGAGTCCGACGAATCGACCCGCCTCACGCCCCCTCGGCGAGGGTCAGCGGCTTCGATCCAGTGCGGCCACGAGGTCGTCGACAAGACTGCTCAGCATCGCCTCACCCTCGGCGGCCGAGGCGCCGCCGGGGTCGCCGAGCACCCCGTTCGGGCTCACCGCCCGGACACCGTTCGCGCGCAGCGCCGGGAGCAGCTCGACCAACGGCTCGGTGCGACCCGGCTCGGCGGCATCGAGTCGCACGACCGACGCGTCGATCGCCAGCAGCAGCGACGTCTCGGTCCGACCCGCATGGGCATCCGCGCCGGGAAGGGACCATGACCAGGCCGTGGCCGCGCGCCCCTCCGATTCCAAGGTGGCCACCGCCGCCGTCAGGGCCGCGGCGTTGCCGCCGTGGCCGTTGAGGAACACCACCCGCTCGTACGCGTCGGCCGATCTTCCGAGTTCCACGCACACCCGGGTGAGCACCTCGGTGCCGATCGACAGGGTGCCCACGAATCCGGTGTGCTCACCGCTGGCCCCATAGGCGACGGCCGGCGCCACGGCCACGCCGGCGCCGCATCGAGCGGCCGCCAGGTCCGCGAGCCGGCAGGCGATGCGGGTGTCGGTGTCCAGGGGCAGGTGCGGTCCGTGTTGTTCGGTCGAACCGAGCGGGATCAGCAGTATCTGGTCGCCACTGGAGGCCGCCGCGTCGAGCGTGGTCGACGCGGCGAGCGCGGCCACGTCATGCTCCGGCATCGGCCCGAGGCCCCAGGCCCCAGGATCCGAGCTCATCCAGGATCTCCTGGGCTGCATCGGCGGGCGCGAGCTCGAGGGTCCGCGCGGGTGTGTGGCCACCGGCCGCGCCGGTCAGGTCGCGTATCCGTTCCAACGCGGTCGCGCCGTCGGGCGGGGCGACCACGAGAGGCCGCGGGCGGTACGGCAGCGGCCCGGTGAGCCGCGGCGCCGACCTGCCTCCTCCCGAGGCGTCGACGGAGAGCTGTTCGATGTTCTCGTCCTGAACGCTCAGCGCAAGGCTGAGGCTCGCGCGCCGCAGGGTCGCGACCGATCCTTCCACCGAGATCACCGCCGGCGCCGTCACCGCCAGACGTTCCCGGGCGCCGCGGTCCAGGCGTCGGATCACGTCCAGCGTGCCGGGCTCACCGGCGGTCACGCTCACCAGGCCCAGCGCCTGGGCGGCGCCGAGTTCGTGGGCGACACACGCCGGCACGGCCGCCGCGGCCACGTCGCTCCCGTGCACGCCGGCCACCGCGAGCACCGGCGTCGCGCCGGCGAGCACGGCCACGATCTGGCGGGCCACGACGTCGGGTGCAGACCCGTCGGCACCGTCGACGTGCACGGCCCGGTTCGCGCCGACCGCGAGCGCTTCGCGGAGCACGACCTCCGCACCGGGGCCTCCGGCGGACACCGCGACGACCTCGGCGTGCCAGGTCTCCCCGAGTGCGAGCGCGACCTCCAGTGCCGCCTGGTCGGCCCGGCTCAGCGTGGCACCCTGGTCGTCCACACCCACCGCGCCCG
>CAZEAV010000198.1:0-5868 GCA_964510215.1 uncultured Iamiaceae bacterium | reverse complement strand
GCTCGGGCCCGGCTGGACCATCCACGTGCCGATGTCGGACGCCCCCTGGATCCACAGCTCGAAAGGCGGCATCGTCTGGATCGCGTCGTCGTGTAGCAGGGTGACCAACGTGTCGATGTCGTAGCGCTCGAACGCTTCGACGTAACGCTCCAGCAAGCTCGAGGTGTCCGTGTCGAGCGTCCCGGCGGCGGGTTCGGATTCCAGCACGGCCATGGTGGCCCGGGCACGTTGCAGTGCACTGTTCACCGACGCCACCGAGGTGGCGAGTAGTTCCGCGGCGTCGGCCGCCGGCCACTGCAGGACATCGCAGAGAATCAACGCGGCCCGCTGCTTCGCCGGCAGGTGCTGCAGCGCGGCGACGAACGCCAACCGGATGGAGTCCCGGCGTAGCATCGAGGATTCGGGGCCGTCGTCCGCGAACGGCCCGATCCAGGGCAGCTCCGGGCGAGGGGGACCCAGCAGGGTCTCATCGGGTGCCGACGACGAGGCGAGGTCGAGTGGTCGGGCTCGCCGTTGCACGGCACGACCCATGTCGATGCACACGTTCGTGGCGATCCGGTACAGCCACGTCCGGACCGACGATCGACCCTCGAACCGGTCCGCGTGGCGCCAGGCACGCAGCAGCGTCTCCTGGGTGGCGTCCTCGGCTTCGGACCCCGACCCCAGCATCCGGTAGCAGTAGCCGGTCAATTCCCGGCGGTAGGGTTCGAACTCGTCGACCGTCGCCGCACCCGCCGGCCGCTCGGATTCGACCACGCCCGGCTCGCGACGTGTCATGGGTTCACTCTAGTGCCGTGCCAGGCAACAGGTACCCGCCGTCAGGCCGGGCCCCCACCGAGTCGGCGACCGAACCGAACGACCAACGGTACTCTCGACGGTGGCACGGGCGGTGCAGGAGACGAGTTCGCGCCCGTCGGCAAGGCGAGCGTCGATTCACCGGTCGATTCGGTCGGCGGCGGACAGGGCTTTGGGCTGACGGTCAGCACCGATCCGAACTCGGTCGCGTTCGGAACTTCGGATGTGGCGAACACCGGTGGCGGCGGCGCCGTGGCGACCGCACACGGTGGCTGCGTGGGAAAATCTGAGAAAACGGTTGACGTCCGTCACAGACTGCGCGAAGGTGGTCACAGCATGGGTACAAGAAATTTCTGGTGCCATGCAAGGGAACGCCGATGACAGACCTCATCTACAGCCTGGGGGCAACAGCGCGTAGCCGCTGTTGCGAGCCGGTCCGGGTTGGCCGTTCACCGATACGGCCCCTGCGATAGAGAACCCCAGTCCGCACTTGCATTTTGGAGGTAAACAAGATGCACACCAGAAGGATCCTCAAATTCCTGACCCCGGTCGCGGCCTGCTTCGCGTTCCTTGTGTCGTTCGCGCTCCCCGCAGCAGCGACAACGAGCACCTTCGACGTCAACGACGTGCGATCTCGGATCGCCGTAGTGTCTCCGATTGTGACGGAGAACTTCGACACGCCGAGTGCTGGCACGCCCGTCTGCCAAGGCGCTACGAGCATTCAGGGCGACATCGACGACTCCAACCACACAATCAGTGGGACTCTGGACATCGAGTCGGATGGGTTTACCATCCCCGGAACGACCTCGCCGTATTACAAGCTCATCGCGTCGGGTAGCTCGAACACTGGCACGTACACGGGTGGCGCGTTCAGCGGTTTGACCTTCGGGTCGATCAGTTTCTCGATCGAGCAGATCAACAGCACCACGTGCGTCCCGACGGGGACCGTGTGCAGCGGAACTGCCACGCTGACTACCAGCGGCGCTGTCATCCCACCGGCATCCCCTCCGCTCAATCCCGGAGATCAGGTCTATGTGAACGGTAGCGGCAGCATCACGAGCGTTTCGAGCTGCGCCTTCCCCTGGAGCGCCTTCATCACGACGTCGACAACGCTGTCGCTCGGTCAGAACCCGGCGTATCCATCCGATCCCGGCGCCATTTTCCAGCAGGTCTAACCGCTGACAGTGGCTGGCGGTCGGGCTACGGCCCGACCGCCGCGCCGCGATTTCCGGCCCATAATTCAAGTTCAAATCAGAAGGGAAGTCGATACATGAGGGGTTTCAGAACTGGCACGCTCGCTTGGCGTCGATCCGCCGCTTCGGTTACGGCAGCCACGATCCTGGCGATCGCAACCGCGGTCGTCGGCATCACCGGTGCGGGCAGCGCGGCGGCGAGCACGGCCAGCTACGGCTTTACCTGTGCGTTCCTCGGCCAGCCTACGGCTGAGCAAACCTTTAGTTTGACCGGGACCGTTGGCGAGGCCACGGTCGCTCCGGGCGGGGACGTTCACATCACAGATCTGGAGTGGGCCGACTCGGTTTCGGCTGGCTACCACATCTGGCTGACGATCGCGGGTACGCAGGTCGACCTCGGCGTAGTCAACAGCACTGCCGGGTCGGATGGGATGGTGCATACGGACCCCGTGGACGTGACCGTTCCGGCGCCGGACACGACGGGCACGTTTGGCCTTGAGCCAACGATGGTGACATATGGGACGCCCGGCTTCACGCCGCCGAGCCCGTTCATCCCCGACTGCCCGGTTACGACGACCGACGGCCCGTTCGCATCCGTCGATGTCGAGGCACCGACGACGACCACGTCGTCGACTTCAACGACCACGTCCACGTCGACCACGTCGACGACCACGACGGAGCCGGTCACCGAGCCGCCGACCACGCAGCCACCGGCTGATGTCACCACCATCGACGGGGCCAACGTCACCAGCAATGGCTGCGATGTGAGCGTGCCGATCCACTTCGCGCAAGGCGGTGACTACACGCTCAACGCCCAGACCGCGGCCGGGCGGAACATCGGCACCACCCACATCTCTCGCGACGCGGCAGGCGACTACACCGCGGTGGTCACGATCGATGCCCACAACGGCCTGCACCACGGCGACGAGGTCGACCTGGTGCTCACCGATTCGAGCGGCTCCACGGTCGCCCAGGCGAGCGGGACCGTCGACAACCCCGACGCGTGTGCCCCGACCACGTCGACCAGCACGACCAGCACGCCGACGAGCACCTCCACGCCGACGAGCACCACCACACCGCTGGTGCAATCCACCACGGCACCGGCGGCCACGCCGACCTCGGCCACGCCGACCTACACCGGCTGACCGCCTGCACCTGCTGACACGGCGCCCCTCGGGCACTGTCAACGGGCAGGTTCCGGGCCCGGCCCGGAACCTGCCCGTTTGTCGTAATACGCACGGGGACGAATCGAAGGGTCCCCAACCCTCGCCCGGCGCAGTCGAGCGTCGGCCTTGAGCTGGTCGCTCGTGAACGGGCCGACCACCCAGCGGAACCTCCCTCGAGCCGCCCACCGCGGCCGCGCCCATACGTCTCCCAAGGTCCTCCTGCGCTCGGCATCACACCGCCAAGACGCCGACCTCGCACGGGAGGTTCGGCGCCCGCCCGAAGTGCGCTGGCACATGGACATCTGGCCTGCCTGACGCCGGCTCCGCTTCGGGTCTCGGCCATGAGAACCCCGCCGCGCCCGTTCAACGGCAACACTATGATTGCACTGTGACCAAAGTGCGCATCGTTGCGGACCCGGCGCGGATGGGCGGGCTCCCGACCATCCGCGACACGCGGGTCACCGTCGGGATGATCCTCGGCCAACTCGCCGCGGGACGCACGATCGACGAGGTGCTGGCGGACTACCCATACCTGGACCGTGACGACGTGCTTGCCGCACTCGAGTACGCAGCGGCCGCGGTCAACGAGCGTGAGGTACGCATCGCACACCCGGCATGAGGTTGCGGAACTCCGCGCATGTTGACAGGCCACACATCGAAGAGCGCGCGCTAATCGCCGGACATCCCGTATGAAGCTGCTTCTCGACGCGAACCTCTCACCAAGCGTCGCCGAAGCACTGCGCGAGTCAGACTTCGACGCTGCCCACGTAGCCGATCTTGGACTGTTGCGTGCGTCCGACGAGGAGATCTTTGACCGAGCCGCCCAAGACGCGTACGTGATCGTAACGGCCGACACTTACTTCGGGGCTCTCCACGCGATGCGCCGCATGGACCGGCCATCCGTCCTGCAGCTCCGCGGCGTGGCGGAATTGCCACCCACGGCGCACATCGACCTCTTGATCCCAAACCTGCGGCTCGTGAGGCACGACCTCGAACGCGGTGCGATCGTTTCACTCAGCCCGACGCGCCTGGCCGTGCGCAATCTCCCCATCGGATGACCGCCGGGCCCCACATGAAGCAAGACGGCGCGGGCAGCCGGCAACGGAAAGCCCACGCGACCCTTTGCCGGCGTCAGCATTCGGCCACGCCGCCGGTCACGCAGCCTTCGGTGGGGACATCGAGGCCGCCGGCTGCCGTCGTCATCGCGCCCCAGGTGAGCAGGTCGGCGGTGATGTCGTAGGGGTTGGGCCCACCGACGCTCACCCAGGCGAGCGGGAACGTCGACAATGCCGATGCGTGTGGCCCGACCACCTCGACCACCACGGCCAGCTCGACGTCGAGCAGCTGCTCCAGCGCTTCGACGAGGACGCAAGGTGGTCGCCGCCGCCACTGCCGGCCGCACGGGCGCACGGCGCGATCGAGGCATCCGACCTTCCGCGCCTCGGCTTCGCAAGGAAACGTCGGCGCGCGCGGGTCAGGGCGTGCGCACTTCGCTGCGCACGCCGGGCGAGCGGCCGATACGGCCGTCGAGGGTGACGAGCGGAGCGTCGAGCATCTCGGCGAGGGCGACGTAGGTCGCGTCGTAGACGGTCAAGTTTTCGCGCAAGATCCAGGCCCGAGGCGCGAGAAGCCGATACGGCCACTCCTCGACGGGAAGGTCGACCAAATCGGCGTGCGCCTGTGCCGCCTGGTCGGCGCCGATCGCGCCGGCGAGCTGTTGGCGGCGGATGATGGTCGCCGCTTCGAACGGCATCAGGGTCGGAGCGGCCAGCTCGGCGCCGCCCAACTGCTGTGCGGCCCACGTCCCCTCCGGCCCCGAGTCGACCAGCAGCGCGACGACTGCAGACGAGTCGCAGACGACCCGTGCCGTCACCTCCGATCGGCGTCCCGCGCGCTCAGGATCGCTTCGCTGCCGAGGCGGGCGCCCGTCGTCTCGACACGAGCACGGGCACGGGCGACGACGTCGGCAACCGACGGGCGCTCGGCTGTGGCGATGAGCATGGTCCGCAGGTACTCCTGCAGCGACTGACCCGCCCGGGCGGCACGCGCCGCCAGCTCATCGCGCACCTCGTTCGGCACGTCCCGGACTGTCACCGCAATGCTCACGTGAGCGATTGTAGCAGCAGCACTGCTACTACGACAGCGTCGCCTCGGTGACAGCAGCGGCGTCCGCCAGGCGCATCCGCCTTCACTGCCGGCCGGGCAGGTGATGCAGCATCACTGGGTCGCCAGAAACGCTCGGATCTCATCGACCGCAGCCGCGTCGCTGCTGTCGATCGCCGCGGCGGCGTCGAGGTAGGCCTCGAAGGTCTCACCGTCGGCGCCGCGAGCGTCGAGGTCGGCGCCCCGCTCGACGAGCCGAGCGAACGTGCCCAGGTTTGGCGTATTGGCCGCGACGTTCAGGGGCGTGCGACCGAAGCAATCCCGGGCTTCGATGTCGGCTCCCGCGTCGAGCGCCAGGTCGATCATCGGCGCGTCGTCGATCGCGGCGATCCGGTGCAGGACCGTTTCGTCCTCCCAGCCAGCACGTGCGGCGATGTCCGCGCCTGTCGCGATGAGCCGGCGGAAGACGGTCGCCGACGACCACTCTTGGTTCACGGTGTTGAACAGCGGTGGATAGCCCCTCGGGTTCACGTCGGCCCCGGCCGCGAGCAGGCGTTCGACGAGGTGGGTCGGCTCGTCGGGCCGCGAGTCGTGGTAGGCGGCCTCGGCGA
>CAZEAV010000197.1:0-5883 GCA_964510215.1 uncultured Iamiaceae bacterium | reverse complement strand
CAACGGCATCGTGCACGTCTCCGCCAAGGACCGCGCGACGTCCAAGGAGCAGTCGATGACCATCACCGGCCAGTCGTCGCTCGCCAAGGACGACATCGACCAGATGATCAAGGATGCCGAGGCCCACGCGGCCGAGGACAAGCGCCGCAAGGAGGAGGCCGAGGCCCGCAACCAGGGCGACACGCTGGTGTACCAGACCGAGAAGCTGCTCAAGGATCAGGGCGACAAGATCACCGGCGACGAGAAGACCGCGGTGTCCACCGCTCTGGAGAGCCTCAAGAAGGCCCTGGAGGGCGACGACATCGATGCGATCCGCACCGGGACCGAACAATTGATGACCGCTTCCCAGACCTTCACCCAGAAGCTGTACGAGCAGAACGCGGCCGACGAGTCGAACTACGCGCAGAGCGGTTCGGGTGACACCGGCAGCTCGGACGGTCCCGACGACGCCGAGGTCGTCGACGCGGAGGTCGTCGAGGACGATCCGGAGCAGCACTGATGGCCGAGGACACCGACGCGCCGGACACGGCCGCGGACGTGCCCGCGGACGTGCCCGAGGACGCCGGCGACGATGATGTCGTGGCCGAGGCCGAGGTCGTTGCCGACGGCGCTTCAGGTGCCGACACGACCGACGCCGACGCCGGCGCCGACGCGCCACAGGCTGCCGCGGAGGGCGTCGAGCGTGAACGCGACGACTACCGCGACGCGCTCATCCAGCTCCAGGCCGATTTCGAGAACTTCCGCAAGCGCTCCCTGAAGCAACAGGGTGATGCGATCGAGCACGCGACCGGTCGACTGGTGGAGGAACTCCTCCCGGTGCTCGACGCCTGTGACGCCGGGATCGAACACGGCGACGACGGCGTCACCGCGATCTTCGCCTCACTGCTCGGGGTCCTGGAGAAGGCCGGACTGCAGCGTCTGGACCCGATCGATCAACCCTTCGACCCGAACGCGCACGAGGCCGTGATGCACGAGCCGGCGGCCGAAGCCGACGAGGACCACGGGCCGGTCGTGGCGGAGGTGATGCGCGCCGGGTATGTGTGGAAAGGTCGGACGCTGCGCGCCGCCATGGTCAAGGTCCGGGGCTGAGCATCCATGGCGGCCGAACGCGAATGGTTCGAAAAGGACTACTACAAGGTGCTCGGTGTGTCCGACGATGCGTCGGCCAAGGAGATCACCAAGGCGTACCGCAAGCTCGCCCGGGAGAACCACCCCGACGCGAACCCCGGTGACGCGGGGGCCGAAGAACGCTTCAAGGAGATCTCCTCCGCGTACGACGTGATCGGCGACGCCGAGAAGCGTGCCGAATACGACGAAGTGCGTCGGATGGGGCCGGTGGGCGCCGGGTTTGGCGGTCCGGGCGGGTTCTCCGGGGCGCCCGGAGGCTTCCAGTTCCAGGGTGACGTCGGTGGACTCGGCGATCTGCTCGGCGGGCTGTTCACCCGCGGCACCCAGGCGCGTGGCGCGGCGAGCTCTCGTCGCCGACGGGGCAACGACCTGGAGGCGGAGTTGCATCTGTCCTTCGCGGACGCCGTTGCCGGGATCACCACGACCGTCCACCTCACCTCCGATGCGGTGTGTTCCACCTGTCACGGGTCGGGCGCCAAACCCGGCACCGAGCCCAAGGTGTGCACCCGCTGCGGCGGTCGCGGCGTGCTGGACGAGAACCAGGGTCCGTTCTCGTTCTCCCAACCGTGTCCGGTGTGCGGCGGACGTGGCGTGGTGATCGAGGACAAGTGTCCCACGTGCCGCGGTCGGGGTACCGAGCGCCGTCCCCGCGAGGTGAAGGTCCGTATCCCGGCCGGTGTGGCCGACGGTGCGCATCTGCGCCTGAAGGGACGCGGCGAGCCGGGGGTGAACGGCGGCAAGGCCGGCGATCTGCACCTGAAGGTCCGGGTCTCCTCGGACCCGCTGTTCGCCATGTCCGGCAAGAATCTGACCATGACCGTGCCGGTCACCTTCGCCGAGATCGCCCTGGGCACCGACCTGCGGGTCCCCACCATGGAAGGGGGTCCGGTCACCGTGCGTCTGGCGCCGGGCACCCCGAATCGGCGCACCCTGCGTGTGAAAGGTCGGGGCGTGAAGACCTCCAAGGGAACCGGCGACCTGTTGGTGACGGTGGAGGTCGCGGTGCCCTCGAAGATGAGCGCCGCACAGCGCAAGGCGATCGAAGCGTTCGGCGAGGCGACGGATGAATCGCCTCGCCCGAGGATCGACGCACTGGTCGAGTCCTTCGATGTCGAGGAGCATGCATGAACCGTCGAGACAGCGATGCGGTGTACGTCATTTCGGTGGCTGCCGAGCTGGCGGGCGTCCATCCCCAGACGCTGCGGATCTACGAGCGCCGCGGCCTGGTGGACCCGGCGCGCACCTCGGGAGGTTCACGCCGGTATTCCGACGACGACATCGCGTTGTTGCGCAAGATCCAGGAACTCACCAACGACGGACTGAACCTTGCCGGGGTGCGCCGGGTGCTGGACCTTCAGGCTCGGGTGGCAGCGCTGGAATCGGAGTTGGCCAAGGTCCGTCGAGCCGCTCAGCAGGCGGTCGCGGACACGCACCGCCAGTACCGACGCGATCTGGTACCCGTCAGCCAGAGCCTCGTGCGCTACCGCGACTCCCGTCGCGCCTGACCGGCCCGAGATCGCTCCCGACCCGTCCCGACTTCGCAACATTTTCACCACCTGCAATGGGTTTCGCCCCGGGGTTCCTGCGAAGTCGGTGCGGATCGTCGGATTCCGGGGGCAGACGCCCAGCGGCCGGCCCGGCCGGTGGGCCGACGCATGGTCCGGCGCCGACCCGAAACCTGTGAGCCGGTACGATCGGCGTCCGTGTCTCCGCGCTTCCAGTGTCTGTCGTTCGTCTTCCCGGCGTGGAACGAGGCCGAGATGCTCGACCAGACGGTGCCTGCCGCCACCGAGGCGGGTGAACATCTCGTCGAGGCCGGCGAGCTGGACGATTACGAGATCGTGCTGGTGGACGACGGTTCCACCGACGGGACCGGAGCATTGATCGACGAGATGGCCGCTGCCGACGTGCACGTCCAGGCCGTCCACCACGCCCACAACCGGGGTCTGGGTGCCGCGATCCGCAGTGGCTTCTCCGCGGCCACCGGCGACATCATCTGCTACACCGACGCCGATCTGCCGTTCGACCTGCTGCTGCTGGGCAAGGCATTCCGTCTGCTGCGGATCTACGACGCCGACATCGTCTCGATGTACCGCTTCGACCGCACCGCGGAAGGCCCCAAGCGGTACTGGTTCTCGCATCTGTACAACTGGCTGGTCCGCTACACCCTCGACGTGAAGCTGCGCGACGTGAACTTCGCGGGCAAGCTCATCCGTCGCGACGTGCTCGACCATACCGAGTTGCGCAGCGAGGGGTCGTTCCTCGATGTCGAGTTGATCGCCCAGGCGCAGCGCCTGGGTTACGGGATCATCCAGTTCGGTGTGGACTACTTCCCCAGAACCCGGGGCGAGTCCACCCTGGCCGCGCCGTCGGTGATTCTCCAGATCGTCCGCGAACTGCGCCGGGAGCGGGCCCGGCTGCGGGGGGTCGAGCCGTTGCCGCCGGCGCAGCGCCGCGGCGCCGCGACATGACCGATATGGTCGCCACGGCCCGCGGGACTCCGAGGTTCACCTGGTCGGCGACCGAACGCAGATTCGGTTCTGTGCTCTTTGCCGGTGGGTTCGGTCTGTTGATGATCGTCGCGCTGTGGTGCGGGCGGGGTCTGTGGTTCTACTCGGATGAATGGAACATCATCGCGGCCCACCACGCCGGCAACTGGACCCAGGGTTTCAACGGCCAATGGTTGTTGATTCCCGCGTTCGTGTTCTGGGTGCTGCTCCACGTCTTCGGCCTGTTCGAATATCTGCCGTTCCGCCTCGTGGGTCTGGCCTGTTACGCCGCGGCGGTCATCGCGTTCCATGCCTGGGCCCGACGGCGGACCCGACCGATCGTCGCGGCGTTGGCCGCGCTGGCGGTGGCGTGGTACTCGACGTCGTGGAACGTCGTGATGATGCCGCTGCTCATGAACTACACGATTCCGGTGGCGATGCTCTTCGTCTCGTGGATCCTGCTGGAGCGCAGGAGTGTGCGTGGCGATGCCGGGGTCGCACTCTGTCTGCTGGTCGGCGTGTTGTGCTCGAACGTCGGTCTCGTCGTGTGTGTCATCGTCGGTGTCGAGTTTCTCGCCTCCAGGGAGCGGATACGACGATGGTGGGTGTTCGTGCCGGCGGCGGTGGTGTGGATCCCGTGGTACCTGATCTGGTACGAGCCGGTGGGCCGGATGGCGGCGGTGTCACGCGCGCGTCACTGGGGGATTTCGTTCGTCGAGTCCTACGCGCGCGGTTTCGTGTCGGGGTGGGATGTCGGGAAGTGGTGTTGGCTGGCCGCGCTGGCCGCCGTCGCGGTCTGGGCGATCGTGCGTCGCCGGTGGAGTGCCCGGAGTGTCGCCCTGGCCGTGGGCCTGGCGTTCTATGTGACCGGGTCGGCATTCCGCGCTGCCGATTTCCACATCCGCCTCCCGCCGGACGCTGACTGGTACCTGTGGCTCTTCTCGGTCCTGGTCGCGGCGTGGATCGTCGAGGTGGTGCGCGAGCGCCAGTTGCACCTGGGGCCGGTCGGAATCGTGGCGGTGGTGATCGCGGTCGGGGCGTTCCAGCTCTATGGAGCGCTCGGCGACTTCCACACCGAGGGGATCGCTGCGAAAGCCGACGCCCGAACCTGGTTCGCCGCGGCGGACGCGCTGGGGACCCGGGCGCCGGCGAACGCTTCGCTGGCGGTCAATATCGTGCCGGTCCCGGTCGGGGACTACACGGGCCTGCGCCGGGACATGGGTTCTCCTGCCTCCGGTGCAACGCTGGCGGATCTCGGGAGTGAGTCGACGCGTGAGGCGGTCGACTGGTGGATGTTGCAGAACCTGGGGGTCGGCCTGCATCCGGGGCTCGGCCCGGGTCGGGGGTGCCGCCCGGCCCCGGGGGCTTCTTCGGCGACGGGCTCGCGTCTGCCCGAGGGCGCCGTGGTCCACATCACCGCGGGGGCGTCGCCCGTGTATGTCAGGTTCCGACGATTCGCTCGGGAGTTTCGGCCGTACCCGTTCGCGATGGTCGCCCCGCGGCAGCAGGGATACGTCTCGATCCCCACCGACAACAGCGACCTTCCGTGGTATGTCGGAGCTCCCGGTGCCGACGACGTCCTGATTTGCCAGTAAGCGCTACACTGATAGAAAAGCTGATAGTAGTGTTGTCAACTATTGACGTTCACCGTAGACTGGCGTCATGGCGATCGATCCGAACCGTTGGACACTGAAAACACAGGAGGCGTTCGCCGCCGCCACCGACGCGGCGCGCAACGCCGCGAACCCCGAGGTCACCCCGGACCACCTGTTGGCCGCGCTGCTGCGTCAGCCCGAGGGGGTGGTGATCCCCGTACTGGAAGGTGCCGGGGTCGCGACCCTGTCGGTCCGTAACGCGGTCGACGACGCGCTCGCGAAGCTCCCCAGCGCACACGGGGGTGCCGAGGCGCGTCTGTCCAAGACGCTCACCGAGGTGCTCGAAGCCGCGGATCGGAGCCGCACCGAACTCGGTGACGAATACATCTCGACCGAACACCTGTTGCTCGCGCTCGCGGACGAGGCCGCTCGTGGGGCCATCCCCGAGCGGCTCGGGGTGGGTCGTGAGCAGCTCCTGGGCGCCCTCACCCAGGTGCGCGGCAATCATCGGGTGACCTCCCAGAATCCCGAGGAGTCGTATCAGTCGTTGGAGAAGTACGGGCGCGACCTGACCCAGGCCGCCCGTGACGGCAAACTCGACCCCGTCATCGGGCGCGACTCCGAGATCCGCCGGACGATCGAGGTGCTTTCCCGCCGGACCAAGAACATCC
>CAZEAV010000196.1:0-5900 GCA_964510215.1 uncultured Iamiaceae bacterium | reverse complement strand
CGGATCAGGATCTCTCGACGCTCGGCGGACGAATCCGCGGCGCTGCTGGGCGAAGGCTGGTCGATGGTGATCTTCCCCGAAGGCGGGCGCTCGCCCGACGGCTGGGGCCAACCGTTCAAGGGGGGCGCCGCCTATCTGGCGGTGCGTTGTGGCACACCGGTGGTGCCGGTGCACATCCACGGCACGAACCGGTTGCTGCCCAAAGGGGCCAAGCGGCCCAGGCTCGGCAGCACCCGGGTCACCTTCGGGTCGCCACTGTGGCCCGGAGAACGCGAGGACTCACGGCATTTCGGCCCACGTGTCGAACACGCGGTCGCCGTGCTCGCCGATGAGGCCACCTCCGACTGGTACTCGGCCCGGCGGCGTTCCCACGACGGAACCACGCCGGCGCTCACCGGGCCGGACACCTCGTCGTGGCGACGGAATTGGGAACGCGGGCCGCGGGACCCACTGCACCGTGGGCGGCGACCCACGCGTGAACGCGCCTGGCCCTGATCAGGACGCCGGCACGGTGGTCGAGGTCGTGGGCACACAGGCTCCGACCACGTCGCGGAGGATCTGGACCACCTCGGGGGAGACCTTGCCCGCGTTGTCGGGTTTGGCCACCGCCTGCAGCTCCGATTTCGTCAGCGCACGAATCGCAGGTTTCGCATCCGGTTTGCCGTCGTAGAGCCCATTCGCGACACAACGGGCCTGGCTCGCGGTCAAGCCATTGCGCTTCTCCAACTTCGTGACCAAACCGCTCCGGGAAGGCGTATGGGAACAGGCGCCCGCAACCAGACACAGCACCAGAGCCAACGCCATCACCGGGATCCGTCGTTTCGCCACGCCGTGATCCTACCGACCAGGGCCGCCGCCGGACCCGCCGGTGCCGCTCACTCGACGAGACGGATACCCGACGGCGCGATCGACGGTTCGGTCCGCGGGAGATCGACGCTGAACTCGGTGAGCGCGCCGGGAAAGACGTGGGTGGCCAGGAGCACCGCTCGTTCGTCGGTGGCGTAGGTGGTGCGTTGGCACACCAACACCGGTGATCCCGCCTCGATGCTCAGGAACTCAGCCTGGCGCGGCGTGGCCGCGGCCGCGGCGATCGTCTGCACGCCGTGCCCGAGCGGCACGTCGAGCAGGTCGTGGAAGGAATGTTCGGTCAGTTGTCGACGCGTGAACGATCCCCCCAGATCGTCCGGGCACCACACGGTGACCAGGGCGAAAGGACGTCCGTCGGCCAGGTTCAGGCGTACGAGGCGCAGCACCCGTTCGACGTTCAGGACGTCGCGCACCCGGGCCGGCGCGACCACCGAACGCAGCTCCAGGACCTTGCGGGTCGAGGTCAACCCCGAAGCTTCGAGCTGGCCTTCGATCGTGCTCAACCGGCCGAGGCGTTGGCGGAGCGGATCGCCCGACGCGAACCACCCGAGCCCCTGCTGCGCGGCGATGAGTCCCTCGATCCGCAGCGCTTCCAGAGCCTTGCGGACCGTGACGCGACTCACCTCGTAGGAGACCGAGAGTTCCGACTCACTGGGAAGTCGCCCGTCCGCGAAGTCACCGGCCGCGAGACGCGCCCGAAGGTCCTCCGCGATGTCGAGGTAACGAATCTTGCGCACTTGTATCACACTTGTCTATATTGGCGGTGGACACAAAATCGTCGTCGAGCCAGGAGTATCCCATGTCGGCAGCCGCTTCCACACCCATCGAACTGGTCAACGGCGTGTACGAGCGACTCGGCGATCGCACCGCGCGGGGGCGCGAGCGGCTCGGTCGGCCGCTCACTGCGGCCGAGAAGATACTGATCAACCACCTGGCCGACCCCGAAGGCGGCGGGATCGAACGTGCGGTGAGCTACACCGACTTCACCCCGGACCGGATCGCGATGCAGGACGCCACCGCACAGATGGCCGTCCTCCAGTTCATGACCGCGGGCCTCGACCAGGTCGCCACCCCGACCACGATCCACTGCGACCACCTGATCCAGGCGCTGGAAGGCGCGCTGCCCGACCTGGTGCGTGCCGAGCACACCAACGTCGAGGTGTACGACTTCCTCGAGAGCGCTTCCAGGAGGTACGGCATCGGCTTCTGGAAACCCGGCAGCGGGATCATCCACCAGGTCGTACTCGAGAACTACGCATTCCCGGGCGGGTTCATGATCGGCACCGACAGCCACACCCCCAACGCAGGCGGCCTGGGCATGGTGGCGATCGGTGTCGGTGGCGCCGACGCCGTGGATGTCATGGTCGGCCAGCCGTTCAACGTCCGCTATCCCAAACTCATCGGGGTCCATCTCACGGGCGAGCTCAACGGATGGACGGCGCCCAAGGACATCATCCTCAAGGTCGCCGACGAACTCACGGTGAAAGGTGGCACGGGCGCGATCGTCGAGTACTTCGGCGCGGGAGCCGACACGATCTCGGCGCCACGTGCTCGATGTTCGGTTACGACACGAACATGTACGAATACCTCAAGCGCACCGGCCGGGAGGCGATCGCGGAAGCCGCGGAAGCCCACCGTGACGACCTGCGAGCCGACCCCGAGGTGCTCGAGGACCCGACGAAGTTCTTCGACCAGATCATCGAGATCGACCTCGACGAACTCGTGCCGTACATCAACGGACCGCACTCCCCCGACTACGCCCGCCCCGTCTCCGACGTCGGTCGGGTCGCCGAGGAAGAAGGCTGGCCGCTCGAGATCTCCTCCTCGCTGATCGGCTCGTGCACCAACTCCTCCTATGAGGACATCACCCGGGCGGCCTCGATCGCCCGCCAGGCGGCCTCCCACGGCATCAAGGCCGCGACGCAACTGATGGTCACGCCGGGTTCCGAGCAGGTACGGGCCACGATCGCCCGCGACGGCCTCATCGCCGACTTCGAGGCGATCGGCGCCATGGTGCTGGCGAACGCGTGCGGCCCGTGTATCGGTCAGTGGGCCCGACCGAACATGGCCGAAGGCGAGAAGAACACGATCGTCAACTCCTACAACCGGAACTTCCCCAAACGGAACGACGGCAATCCCAACACGCTCGCGTTCGTGACCTCGCCGGACACCGTTGTCGCGCTGGCGCTCGCGGGCACGCTCGCGTTCAATCCGCTCACCGACACTCTCACGGGCGCCGACGGCGAGGAGTTCAGACTGGAGCCGCCGAAGGGCGAACAGTTCCCCGATGACGGCTTCATCAAAGGCGATCAGCGATTCGTGGCTCCTCCCGCCGAACCCTCCGGTGTCGACGTGGTCATCTCGCCCGACAGCGACCGGCTCCAGATCCTGACCCCGTTCGACGCATGGAACGGTGAGGACTTCACGGACCTGCCGGTGGCGATGAAGGCGCAGGGCAAGTGCACCACGGACCACATCTCCATGGCCGGACCCTGGCTGAAATACCGGGGGCACCTGGAGAACATCTGCGGCAACCTGTTCGCCGGCGCGGTGAACGCCTTCACCGGTGTGGCCGGCGAGGGCAAGGACCCACTGGACGGCGAGACGAAGCCCTACCCCGACATCGCCAAGCATCTCCACGAGGCGGACGTGCCCTGGGTCGCGATCGGCGACGAGAACTACGGCGAGGGTTCCTCGCGTGAGCACGCAGCGATGGAGCCCCGGTTCCGCGGCGCGGTGGCCATCTTCGTCCGGTCTTTCGCCCGTATCCACGAGTCGAACCTGAAGAAGCAGGGGGTCCTTGCACTGACGTTCGTCGATCCGGCCACCTACGACGCCATCGGCGAGGACGACAAGATCAACATTCTCGGCCTGGCAGATCTCGCGCCTGACCGGCCCGTGCACTGCCAGATCGTGCACCCCGACGCAAGCGTCGAGGACTTCGAGGCCACCCACACCCTGAACGACGAACAGATCGAGTGGTTCCAGGCCGGCAGCGCGCTGAACATCATCCGCGCGCACACCGACGCCTGAGACGAGTCACAGCCCGGCGGACGACGCCGGATAACATCGGCCGGATGCCAGCGCGGCTTTCCCCCCGCCGCTCGCTGACACAGACGAGCGAGATGGTCGTCCCCCCATGACCTCAACACTTTCCGCCAGGGAGGCCCCGACGGCCGCTGCTGACGCGCCGGGTACCGAGAGTACCCGGAGGAATCGCATACTGCTCGTCGTCGCCGCGATCGCGTCGGTCGTGCCGCTCTACTGGGCGGCCGTCCGCGACAGTCTGAACGGCTATTACCCCACGATGGACGTCGCCTCGACCGTCGTGCGATCACGGGCGGTGTTCTCAGCGCACCCTCCCCTGTACGGCATGTGGTCGTCAGGGTCGAGCTGGGCCGGGCACGAGATCCACTTCCCAGGCGCGATCCAGCTCTATCTGCTCGCCGTCCCCGTCCACGTGCTCGGCAACACCTGGGGCACCTTGCTGGGTATGGCGACGATCAATGCATTCTGGGTGTTGCTCGCCGGATGGTTGATCTACCGCCGGATCGGTGTGAACGGCGCCCTCGTCGCGTTCTGCTTCCTGTCGGTGTTCATCTGGTCCATCGGGAGCGAGAACCTCATCGACGCGCGGCCGATGGAGATGGTGACGATCCCGTTCCTGTGTTTCCTGTTCCTCGTCTGGTTGGTCACGCTCGGCGACATCGACGTGTTACCGGGTCTTGCGATCGTCGCCAACTACCTGTTCCTCGACCATCTGGTCCTGACGCTCCAGGTTCCGGTCATCGGGCTCTGCGCGGTGGCCGGCGTGGTCCTCTGGATCCGGCGAGCCCGGGCATCGATCGGCAACGGTTCGGACCCGCCGCTGCGAACCCTCCGACGAAGAGTCATCCAGGCGGGCGTCATCACGGTCGTGATGTGGATTCCCAGTCTCATCCAACAGTTCACCCACAGCCCCGGAAACCTGACTCTGCTGTTCCAGGCCACGGGCAAGCATCGGGATCCGGTCGGGTCCTACGTCACCGGGTACGACGCGGTCGTCCGTCTGATCGCCAAACCGGGATTCTGGTTCCGGGGCCGATTCACCGACGGGACGTACGGCACCGGTGTCTATCGACTCCAGTTCTCGGACGTCCTCATCGGGGTCATCCTGGCCGCACTGATCCTGGGGCTCGGAATCCTCGCCTGGCGTCGACGGGACGAGCTCTCGCTCGCGGCGCTCGCCGTGTCGGTTGTCGGTATCGGCGTCAGTATCGAAACCGTCGTGCAGGCGCCTGCCAGGTTCGGGTTTCCCTTGCAATACCTCCGATCGCTCTGGGGTTTGTCGGCGTTCGTCTGGTTCGCGGTCATCTTCAGCTCCTACCGACTCCTCGGGCCGGCCCTGCGTCGCCACGCGGCGTCGGTGGCGGGCATCGCCGCGGTGGTGTTCGGCGTGCTCGCCCTGTCGTTCGCCGACTACGGGTCTGCGGTCGACATGCCTCGGTCGGACTCGGCCCGACAGATGATCGACGCGACGGTACCCAAGCTCGACGGACGGGGACCGATCTACGTCCAGTCTGCGTCGGACTTCACCTCGCATCGGTACTTCTCGGCGTTGCTCCTGGCACTGGACACCGCCGGCATCACCTACTGCGTCGACCGCGAAGCCGCCGAGCAGTACGGCACCCAGCACCTGTGCCGCAAGGACGCCAAGGTGCACCTGCTCGTTCAGGTGGGCGGGCGTCCCGACGTGACCGGCGCCAAGGTGGTGTCGCAGACGTCGCTGCTGACGCCCCACGACCAACGCGAGTTGAAAGCGGCGAGAGCGCGGGCTCTCTCCTGGTTGAAATCGCGTCGGTCGATCGAGTTCGGCGAGTCGGTGGAGCGACGCGTGCAGGGCGAGAACCAACGCGCCCAACGTCGCTGGCACAAAATGTTCTCGCCCGCAGACGGGGATCTGAACGGGATCCTGAACTCCGCTAAGATCGCGATCCTCGCCGCGTCCGCCGACTCGCATCGTTCCGGTGGAGACGACACTCCGAAGATCTTCG
>CAZEAV010000195.1:0-5910 GCA_964510215.1 uncultured Iamiaceae bacterium | reverse complement strand
GATCGAAATGCGGCGCCGGGAGGCTCCTCGTCGCCCGTGCCGCCGACCGCCGCCCAGCTTGGAGCCGCCATCCGCCAACTGCGGCGGTCCCGCACCGAGTTCAGCATCGAAGCCTTCGCCGAGGAGGCGGGTGTGCACCGCACCACCCTCTCGATGATCGAGCGCGGGCTCGGCAATCCGACCTGGGACATGCTCTGCACGCTCGCTGCGGTGATGGGGGTGGAAGTACACGAGATCGCGGAGTTGGCCGCCCGGATGCCGGGTGACGAATCGAAATCGAGTTCGACGGCCTGATCTCGGCCTCCGTGTCCGTGGGCGCGCCCTCTCAAGCGCGTCGGCCGACCCGGATCGGGAGCGGTCGCCATCGCCACCAGCGGCCGCTCGACGAAATGGTGCGATCTGCGTACCGGGAGCCGCCCCCCTGATAGCTGCTTCGGACTCGGCGGGGGCGATCCCTGGCGAAAGGCGGGCATAGTCACCGCCCTTTGTGACCCGCCCGGTGGGCGGCGGGCAGATATGAGTAGCCCACGTATCACGATGAAGAGAAAGAGATGGTCGGGTGCCATTTGCGGGCCGGCTCCCCCGGCCATCGCATGGGCGTTCCGATCCGAGCACCCATCGGTGTCGAGGTCAAGAAAATGGCGGACAGCGTTTATGGTTCGGTCGGCGCGTCGTCGGGCGACCCCGATCGCGGTCGCCGCCTTCCGGTGCACTTCGGGGCCGGGGCAATGACCGGCGCGGCGTCGAGCTGACCTCGATCCGGCGGCGTCCTCGCCGACCACTCGCGCGGCACCTGCGTCGAGTTCGCGGTTGACGACCCCGGCGGCACAGGGACGGCGCTCCCCCTCCCTCTCGCCGAGCCGCGCGAGTGCGCGGTCGGCGAGGGCCGCGTGAGAATCGGGCAACGGGCGAGGTGGTCGTGCTGTTCGCCTTGGAGGGAGGGTAAGGCGATGGCCGCCAGCAAGGCCCGTCGCGCCCGGCTCGCCGTCGCCCTGACCGCCATCCCGGGCGGCCAGGGCGGCGATGCCCCTCAGCCGGCCAGCTCCGGCACCACGCGCCGCGCGAGGGCTTCGGCCACCTCGCGATCGGTGTCGTGCAACTCAAGCTCGGCGCTGCCCGACCACGAATAGCGGTAGTAGACGCGGCGAACCTCATAGCCGACCGACTGCAAGACGTTCTCGCCACGCTCGATGATCCGCGATTCCACGACATCGCACTCGAAGAGCAAGCGATCGTCCGGCCCGCCGGTCCCCAAGACGACTTCAAACGTCGTCGTCGCCTCCACGCCAAGCGGGTACTCATACAGCCGCCCGGCGGCGTCGTCGGCGGGGTCGAGGCCGTCGAACTCCAGCCCGACCGCCTCAAGTTCCTCGTTCGAGAACTCGCGGCCGTGCCCTGCGGCGGTCCGGGTCAGCACCCGAAGATCATCGAGCCTCCCCCGCATCGCCTCCTCCACGTAGGCCCCGGCGTCGGTCTCGTTTGCCATCGTCTTGGTCGCCATCACGCCACCTCGTCGGCCAGCGTCGCCGCCCCGGCCACGATCACGGTGTAGGCGATCCCGCCGGCCGCGCGCCTAGCGTCCTCGTCCCGCCAACGGCGCACCAGCGCGGCGGCCTCGGAACGGTGCTCGCCGATCGCCGCGAGGCGGAGGAGCACGCGCGAGGGATTGAAACCTTCGCGCACATCTTCGGCAACGGAGGGCATCCCGGCTTCCTCGATCCGATCGCCACGCTCGGCGGCGATCAGCGCCGCCGCCCCCTCGCCCCGGTTGATCGGCGTGTCCTCGACGCCCACGGCGAAGGGCTCATCGTCACGGGTCAGGGCTCCGGCGAACGCCTCCGCGTTCTCGCGGTCCTCGAAGAGGTAGATGCCTTCCTCACGTTCGGGCGCCGTCACCTGCCAGATGTGGTTGCTCATCTTTCTGCTCCTTGGTCTGCCGGGCAGGTCCGCCCCGCCCTGGTAAGCGCGATCCGGGCGCGGATGAGGAGGGGCGCACCGAGCCGCCGGCGAGGGGAAGGGAGCGGAGCCTGCGCAGCGACCTTGCGCGGCGACGAGACGCGCCCACAATCGTGTGTCCAGGGCAGGTAGGCGGTTGCGGTTTGGCCGTCCCGTGCACCGCCCCCGCCCCCGCCGGGCGGCGGCCCGCTAGGGCTCGGGGATGATCCGACCGCGGATCGTCAACTCGCGCAAAAGGGCTCCCAGGTCGTGTCGACGATCCATCTCGGCCTCGGTGAGAACCGCCACGTCCGCAGGGATCAGCAGGCGGCGGAGGATCCTGTCGAGGCGCGCCATCTCCCCTGCTCTGTCGGTGATCTCGTCGACGACCACGACAAACATGCGATCCGACCCGTCGGGTTGTTCGAGAAGCACGACCCTGGCGGGCGCCGGGGTCGCGTCGATCAGCGCGTTCGCGGCACGTCGGATGGTGGCGTCGTCCATCGGCTCGTCTCCCTGCCCGCAGGGTAGCCGCGAGACGACCTCGACGGACACCGCGACGGACGATGTGCGGGCGGGCGGTGGTCGCGGTCGGCTGCTGTCAGTCGTCGCCGTGGGGCGGGCGCGTCACCAGACCGTCCGCTCGCCGATCGCACCCCGGATGGATTCGTCGGCGGTCACGAGGGGCAGGTCGAGATGCAGGGCCGTCGCCGCGATGATCCGGTCGAATGGATCGGGGACGTGGTCGCGGGGGACCTCCGCCATCGCATCGAGGATCGGCATGTCGAGTGGGACCAGCGTGAAGGCGTCTCCGTCGACCACCGAGCGGACGTGATCGAGGACGGTGGCCCGAAGGCGACCGGAGTCGACCAGATAGCGGAGGTCCAGAAACGAGCCGATCGAGGCATGGAGCGCATGGGCCGCCAGGGCTGATTCGACCACGTCGGCGGCATGTTCGGAGCGCTCGCGCAGGATCCCCCTGAGCATCCAGAGCAGTACGTGGGTGTCGGCGACGACCGCGGGCACGAAGTCCTACTCGGACTTGCCGAGCAGCGCTTCCTGGCGGGCGGCCTTGATGTCGGCTATCTCGATCGGGGGAAGCTCGTCGGCCAGGGCACCGAAGGGCGTCGGCGGGGAATCCGCGCCGTCCCGCGGCACCGGCCGTACGTCGACCTCGCCGCCGATCTCGAAGTCGACCGCCTCGCCTGCGGGCACGACGATCACGGTACTTCCGTCGGGACGCTTCTCGGTCACCTTCGCCATGAATCGAAGGGTACTCGCTCCGGGTCGGGATCACGCCGCGGCGAGCCGGCGGGTGGCGGCCTGCTCGTAGCGATCGGCCAGGGCGAGGGCGGCGTCGCGCTGCCCCCTCCACTCGCTCGCCTCGGCTTCGCCTCGGGGTTGGAGGGCGCGCGCCCTCAATGCCTCGGGCGTCTGGTCGCTGTCGGCGAGCAGTTCCTCCATCGAGTCGATCGGCCAGCGATGCTCGTCAGGTGTCGGGCCAGGGTCGGACTGCCATCGAAAACGAGCGTAGACCCCTGGACGGTCCACCGGGGAATAATGGGAGGGCATCCATGTCGGCAGGGCGGGGACTGCCACCACCCTGCCGGCCAGGAGGGATTCTGGGGCCGGTCGCCCTCAAGGCGCTCGCCTCGCTCGGCCTCGGCCTACGGCCGCCCTGCGGGTGACCGCGACCGGCCGGAGTACCCTGCGGTCGTGGACACGATCGCCGAGTTCCGGGACGCCTCAGAAGCCAACGATCTCGACCGGCTAATGCAGACGCTGGCACCGGACGCCGAACTTGTCTCACCGCTGCTGGCGCACGGCGTGGTCCGCGGCAGGGAGGAGGATCTACGGCTGCTGCTCACGGCGGTCTACGGCAGCCTCTCCGACGTGCGCTGGAGCGATGAGGTCCGGGATGGCGATCGTGTCCTGATGATCGCCCGGGCGCGACTGCGTCCGTTCAGAATCGACGATGCGATGCTGTTCGAGCTTGATCCTGAAGGGCGGATACGGCGACTGAGACCGCACCTGCGTCCCTGGCTTGCCACCACCTGGTTCGCGATCGTGGTCGGCGCCAAGGTGGCCCACCACCCGGGAATGCTGTGGCGCGTCATGCGGAACTCCTGAGAGGTCGCTTTCGCCGAAGCGTGGTGAAGGCGGGCGCTCCCGGGGGTATCGGCGTCAGCGGTCTTCGGGCCGCACAGCAGCGTGGCGGTGGCTCGTCACCGATACCGCCTTCTTCTCTGTTGTGACCGGCGACCATTGCTGCTGTGCCGGTGGCTCTACTTCATTCCCCTTGCGTGCCCGGTGACCTTGCTGCGGTATCGGAGCCTCTTGAAAGCCTCTTCATCCTTACCGAGCAGAGCACGATAGGACAAGTGCCTGCATCTGTCAGGTTGACCCGTCGCCGCCCTTCGCGCGCTCGGCGTCCCGCCTCGCCCGTTGCGCACGCTTTCCGCCGGTGACTTCCGATCCAGCGGGAATCGCCCCAAATCAATACGAGACGGGTGAAGCCCTTGCGCAAGGAGGAGCAGGCGAGAAAATGGAGCGCCCAGGGCAGGCGGTTGTCGGCGGTCGGTGTCTCAGCCAGCCCGCAGGGGTGCTCTCAGTTGCGCGCCCGCAGGGCGCGGGTGACGGTGGAGGTCGCGCAGCGACATCGGCGTTGGTCGGAGCGCAGCCCGGCTCGCGCCGATTTTCCGGTCGCCGCCGTGGTCGCACGCGCTAGACCCAGCACACCCCCTCACACTCGCCCTGGAGGTCGAGCTGGCCCCAGTCGCTCGGATCGAGGACCGCATCCTCAAGCGGCACCAGGGATCGGTGGAGGAAGACCTCGCCTTCGATCCTGGGCAGGCGTCGGACGGTCCGGTCAACCTCCACGGCCTGGCGCCATTCGTCGGGCCGCTTTTCGCGCATCTCATACCAACGCGCGTCGTTGGTATACGGACATCCGATGCAGGCGCTCTTGGGCGGCTCGGGGAATCCGTGTGCCGCCAGCCAATCGGCGCAGTCACGGCGCGACAGCCCAAGCTCGATCAGCGGGTGCCGGTTGGTGGCCCACTGAACGTCCGAAGGCTTCTGGCGCACGGCCTCGTCGGTCGAGATCCCCAACCAGACCTCTGCGCTGTTGATCTGACGGCGCCGCAGCTCGTGGCGCATCGGCGTGATCTTGTATTCGCGCGAGCACTGGCGGCGAAGGATGCTTCCCGAGCCGTCGGGGTTCTGGACGTAGAGCGGCATCGAAGCGAAGCGGCCCCGTTCACCTCTGACCGCCGCCAAGACGTCATCGCGGATGTTGCCCGCACTGACCGTGGCGATCTCGATCCCGGCCTTCCACGAAGTCAGGCGAAGGAAGCCCAGCCACTCGTAGACGGCCGCAGGCTCCCAGCCGGTGTCGGCGAAGATGGCGAGTCGGGGTTCGCCCAGATGGGCAAGCTCCCCCGCGGCGGCCATGAGCAGAAGGGCACTCGACTGCACGCCGGCACCGAGGCTGATCACCGGCCGGCGTCGCGGTGTCCGTCCTCGACGGGTTCGGGGACTGCGGGCCTCGGGCATGTGGACCTCCGTGCGGTCGGTGACTTGACGGAGGCGCGAGGGCGCCGGGCGAGGGCGCCCGCACCCGAGCCGCAGGCGAGGGCCGCGAGGAGTCCGGTATGGACTTGCGGGCGACGGCGCCGGTGCCACGCTGTGCCGGAGCAAGTCGGCGGGCGCGAGGCGGGCCGGGCGACAGGCGTCGCGGTCACCGCACCAAGATGGTTCGGCCCGTGACGGGGGAGTCCTCGGGACCGGGACCCGGACCGGCGAGGGAGCGGCGCGGGCAAGGGCGGATCGGTCGGGCCGCCACGACGGGCCGCACCATCGGGCCGAACCCGCGCCGCGCCGACCGCAAGGCCGGTCCACGGGCTGAGGACGGCGCTCCGCGGCGTCCCCCCGGCCCGCCGTCATCTTCCTTTCAGGCCAGTCGATGCCGGCGCC
>CAZEAV010000194.1:0-5957 GCA_964510215.1 uncultured Iamiaceae bacterium | reverse complement strand
TTCGTCGGACGCGAGCGTGAGGGACAGCAGGTGGCTGGCGTTGAGCGCCACAATTCGCTCCAGAGGGGGCCGGGGGTCACGATTTCGTGACCGGATTCACGAGCCTTTGCACCTCAACGAAGGAGTGTGCTAGGCGGGACGTTGCAACGGTAGCGCGCCCCGCTCACTACGGCAAGCAGTTTTTACCGACTTCTTCACCATCTGCTATGAGACATTTGTCTCACCATCCCGGGGCGGCATCGGATCAACCGGTGGCCGACCGCAAGGCGTGGCACGACGCTCGAACGCTGTGCACGACCACCCGTGAACGTGCAACGATCGTGATCATGAGCGAGGATACCAACACAGCGACCCCTCTGGTCCTGGCCCATCGCGGGGTGTCGGTCGAATTCCCCGAGAACACGGTCGAGGCCTTCGCGGCGGCGCTGTCCCGGGGCGCCGACGGAGTGGAGCTGGACGTCCGCCGCACCGCGGATGGTGCGCTCGCGGTCCACCACGATCCCCGGCTGGCCGACGGGCGGGCGATCGTCGAGTTGGCGGCCGCGGACCTGCCGGACCACGTGCCCAGCCTCCAGGCGGCGCTGGCCGCCTGCGTCGGGCAACGCGTCAACATCGAGTTGAAGAACATCCCCGGCGAACCCGACTTCGATCCGGAGTCCACGGTTGCCGACACCACGGTTCGCCAGGTGCGGGACCTGGGACTCGTGGAAGCGGTGATCATCTCGAGCTTCAACTTCGCGGACATCACCCGGGTCCGCTCGATCGACGCGGACATCGCGACCGGCTGGCTGGTCCTGGACATGCCTGACCCGGCAGCGATGGTGGGCCATCTGGTGGATGGGGGCCACCAGGCGCTGCATTCACCCGCGGCGCGTACCACCGTCGATCACGTGAAAATCGCGCACGACCGTGGAATCGAGGTGAACGCCTGGACGGTGGACGATCCGGCGTTGATCACCGAATTGGCCGAGGCCGGGGTCGACGCGGTGATCACGAACGACCCGGTGACCGCTCGCGCGACGTTGCAGCGGTGGGCGGGGTCGGAATGAGCACCCGGAGGATGTCGGGGACGTGGCGGATCTCGAGGCGCTGCGTGTCGCCCAGGGTCTCGCCGTCCATCTGGTAGGGGAACGGGCCGTGCCCCACGACCGTGCACTCGGTGACATCCGGGCGGATCTTCACCCCCGGCACCCGGGCGAGACGGTCTGCCGAACGGAGTGCGGATCCGGCGAGTTGCAGTATGCGGAGCAGGCGGAGGTCGCGCACCACCACCGTGGACAGGGCCCGTTCCAGCGTCGCCGCCGGCGCGATGTCGAAAGGACGGTTCCCCACGAAGGTGTAGGGGTTCGTGTTGGCCATGATCGCGAACACGGCGTCGTCCACGCCGGTGCCGTCCGGGTAGCGGACCGCGAAGCGTGGTCGGCGGTGGTCGTAATGGCGGAACCAGGCGCTCACGCCCGCCCAGGCGAACAGCGGGTGGCCGGCCCAGCGCTTGAGCGGCGCGTGGCGCTCCACCTGGGTGACGAGCGCGGCGTCGAATCCGATGCCGGTGTGGAACAGGAAGTACCGGTCGTTCGCCTTGCCCAGGCCGACCCGGCGGATCGCGGTGTCGCTCTCCTGCAGGGCCGACAGACACACCGCGGTCGCCTCGATCGCGTCGTTCGGCATCCCGATGGTGCGCGCGAACACGTTGGTGGACCCACCGGGCAGCGCGACCAGCGCGGTGTCGGTGCCCACCAGCCCATTCGCCACTTCGTTCAAGGTGCCGTCGCCGGCCAGCACCACGACCGCCTCGACCCCCCGGGCGGCCGCGCCCCGCGCCAGACGGGCGGCATGACCGCGCCGGTTCGTCTCGGCCAGCTCCACGTCGTGATCGGCGGACAGCGCGGAGTGGATCACCACGCGGGTGCGGGCATTCACCGAGGACGCCGAGGCATTGACGATCAACAGCAGCCGCATTCCGACAGCCTGTCAGAGTCTCGGGATCTTCACCCGGGGGACCGAACGCGAGCGTGGTCCATCTGCTCCGCCGACGTGCACAGCGCATCGGCCGCATACGCGGGTTCGCCGGGGATGACCAGGCGTTGGTGCGCGAAGGAGTGGACGATGTTGGAGCCGAACCGGTGCAGGGTCAGCGGAGCCTGATAGGAGGCGCGGAACCGTCGCATGGTCGCGCATTCCAGGACGTCGCGGGCCGTGGAGACCCGTTGGCCGAACGGCCGGCCCCGCGCATCGCCCTGGTCGGGGATCACGATCGTCTCGCTCCCGGTGTGCATCGTCGGTGGACGGGGGAAGCTTTCCGCGCGCACCGGCGATCCCGGCGCGGTGGACAGCGCGGCCATCCAGGGCTGGGTGAGGAGTTTTTCGTGGCCGGGCCACCCCCGCACCCGCAGCTTCTCGTGGGCCGCGATGGGGTTTGCCAGGCCGAGTCCGTCCAGCAGGTACACGTCGTTCTCCAGCGCGTACCCGACCTTGCCGACCCCGAGCGTGATGACGATCGGGGTCTGTCCGCGCGCACTGGCATAGGGGAGCTGCCGGCCGTTGTAGTACACGCGGCCCGGCTCGGTGCGAGGGGCGATGGGGCCGGGAGCTGCGGCGGCGAAGTCCGCCAGCGTCACGGCGTTCTCCGGCTCGAAGAGCACCGCCCGGTTGTCCGAGGGGGTGCGGAGGAACGCGCCGCAGACCACGAGCCACACCACCGCGATGCCCCCGAGGGCGACACCGGTTCCCCTGGGGGTGCCGGAGACGGCGAACCGGCTGGGCCAGGGGACGAAGCTCATCGGCGCGACGAATCCGAAGATCGCGGGGAGCAGCAGCCGGGTCTGCATGTAGTCGCCGCCCAGCCGGATGATGTACAGCGCGCACACCAGGGCACCGACCGCGAACGCCCCGACCACCAACGCCCGTCGGATCTCGCGCATCGTGCGGCCCCGGCGTACCGACCGGCTGAGCACCGGGACGTAGCCCACCACGATCACGATCACCGCCGGCACCCAGAACCAGTACGGGTTCATCGTGTCCAGGAAGTACTGCCAGCCCCGTCCCCAGCGGGCCAGTCCGGCGGACTTGGCGATCGCGGTGTTGGGCGTCAGCACACCGAAATACCCCATACGCAGGATCTCGGTCACGACCGGCAGGGCGATCGCGGAGCCGATCAGCAACAGTCCCCGACGCCGGCCGAACCCGCGGTCGCCGATCAGGACCGCGATGAGGAACACCGCGCAGTACGGCGCGACATCGGGCCGCACGAGCACACCCAGGCCGATCAGGAAGGCGCCCGTCAAGGGGAACCGGCGGTCGTGGCGCGACCATGCGCCCAGCACCCAGCAGCACGCGCCCAGCCATGCGAGCGTGAGCCCGTCCTCCAGACCGGTCGCGATCAGGCGGTAGATCGGGGGGAAGACCGCCACTACGAGTGCGCCGAGCGGGACGCACCACCGCACCGGCGAGCCGGCATCATGGGGCGCCGTATCGTCGTGGTGCAGGCGCCATGCCCCGATGCCGGCGAACACGAGCCCGATCGCGCCCAGCGCGATGCCGCCGGCCATGCCGATCCAGGCGAGGTCGAGAGGAAGGATCTCGTCCCCGACGACGAGCCCCGCGAGCCACAGGGGACTCGTGAACGCCTCGACCCGTTCCCCCGCGTTGAACACCGGTCCGTTTCCCGCCTCGATCTGGTGGACGATGCGGTAATTGATGAAGGAATCGTCGAGCGAATGACGTCGGAGCCAGGCACCACAGATCAAGATGACGACGGCGAGACCGAACAGGATCCAGGGCAACCAGCGGACGATGGAGTTGGCGTTTGGACGAACGGTCGGCTCCGACACAACGGGGTGGATGCTACCGGTCACCGATACCGTGGATGAGTGCCGCGGATTTGTCCGCGACAATCCTCAAGCCGGAGAATGCAGTCATGAACGTGGTCGTCACCGTGAAACAGATTCCGGATCCGGCGGAACCCGGATCGCTGGACCAGGACAACACCCTGAACCGCTCGGGCAAGCTCATCATGGACGAAGCCGACTCCTACGGGGTCGAGATGGCGCTGCAACTCGTCGCAGCCGCGGGCGAAGGGGAGGTCACGCTGGTCTCGGTCGCCGCGAACGGTGAGGTGTCCGGCCTACGCCAGGCGTTGGCCATGGGCGCCGACAAGGCGATCCTGGTCTCCGACGATGCGATCGCCGGCTCCGACGCGCTGGGCACCGCCAAGATCCTCGCTGCCGCCATCGGGCGGGTCGAGGGTGTCGATCTCGTGTTGTGCGCGGTGGAGGCCTCCGACGGCTACACCGGCACGGTGGCTTCCCAGCTCGCGGAACTGCTCGGGTTGCACTCGGCGACTTTCGCCAAGCAGGTGGAGGTGGCGGACGGCAAGCTCTCGGTGCAACGCCAGACCGAAGCCGGTTACGACGAGATCTCCACCGCGCTGCCGGCGCTGGTGTCGGTGACCGCAGGGGTCGTCGAGCCGCGGTATCCCTCCTTCAAGGGCATCATGGCCGCCAAGAACAAGCCGGTGGACCAGTGCACGATCGCCGACCTCGGTCTGGACGCATCTCAGGTCGGCTGGGACGGCGCCCGCCAACAGATCTCCGACGTGACCCCGGCGCCCGAACGTGAGGCGGGCGAGAAGGTCGTCGACGAAGGTGACGCCCACACCAGGATCATCGAGTTCCTCGAACAGACCAAGGTCATTTAGAGAAAGGCTGGACGCCACACATGACTGTTTCCAAGATCTGGGTCCATGCCGAGGCCCTCGACGGCAAAGTCGCTTCGATCACCCTCGAATTGCTCGCCAAGGCGCGCGAACTGGGTGACACGGTCGAAGCGTTCTACGGCGGCGCCGACGCCGACGCGATCGCCGGGGTGCTCGGCGCGAACGGCGCCGCGACGGTGTACGCAACCGGCGATCTGGGCGGCACCCTGCTCGGGGTGCCCGTCGCGACCGCGCTGGCCGACAAGGTCGCTGCGGGCGAAGGCCCGGACGTGTTCCTCTTCGGCACCACGCCCGACGGGCGCGACATCGCCGGCCGTCTCTCGGCGAAGCTCGACCGTCCGCTGCTTTCCAACAACGTCGAATTGAGCGAGGACGGCGGCAACATCGTGGCGACCACCCCGGTCTTCGGTGGAACCACGAACGTGACGACCACCCTGGGTGGCGACGGCCCGGCCATCGTGCTGGCCCGCCCCAAGTCGTTTCCGGCGTCCGAATCCGGTGGCGGGGCCGCCACGGTCGCGTCGCTGGACGTGCCCGAAGGCGCCTTGGGCGGCACCACCGTCACCGAGCGCCATGTGGAGGAGTCGACCGGACCGAAGCTGGACGAGGCCGCGGTGGTCGTGTCCGGTGGTCGTGGTCTCGGCGAAGCCGACAAGTACGAGATGATCGAGACGCTCGCCAAGCTCCTCGGCGGAGCGCCCGGTGCTTCCCGCGCGATCGTGGACGCCGGATGGGTGCCCTATGCCTACCAGGTCGGCCAGACCGGCAAGGTCGTCAAGCCGACGGTGTACCTGGCGTGCGGGATCTCTGGCGCGACCCAGCATCTGGTCGGCATGAAGGGCTCCAAGAACATCATCGCCGTCAACAAGGACGAGGAGGCGCCGATCTTCGGCGTGGCCGACCTCGGAATCGTCGGGGACGTCCACAAGGTGCTGCCCAAGCTCATCGAGGCGTTGCAAGCTCGGAGCTGACGCCGCTGGAGGATCGACGAGCGCCCCCGGGTCGAACCGGTTCAGGTCGCTTCAGATCAACGGCCACGGATAACGGTATCCCGTGGTGTCGTGGGGGAAGGTTCCGTCGCGGAGCACCGCGTGGGCCCGCGTGCACAGTGCGTCGCGCTCGAAAGGGTCCAGCATCTCGGCCAGGCGGTCGGGGAGGCCCCGGTCCAGGAATCTGGCGATGTCTTCGGCCAGCGCGGCGTCGATTCTCTCACCGGCGAAGTCCCAGATGACCGTGCGGAGCT
>CAZEAV010000193.1:1153-5959 GCA_964510215.1 uncultured Iamiaceae bacterium | reverse complement strand
CCGTGGACAGCCGGTGCGCGATCACGATCATCGTCAGCTCGCCGTGCAGCGATTCGATCGTGGACGTGATCCGGCGTTCGGTCTCGTTGTCCAACGACGAGGTGGCTTCGTCCAGGATCAACAGATGCGGTTCCCGGTACAGCGCCCGGGCGATGCCGATGCGCTGGCGTTGCCCGCCGGAAAGGCGTACCCCCCGCTCACCGATGAACGTGTCCAGTCCGTCGGGAAGGTCGGCGATCAGCGTGTCGAGCTGCGCGCGGCCCGACGCCGAGAGCACCCGATCCTCGTCGATCTCGTCGGTGGGCTCGCCGAACGCGATGTTCGCCCGCACGCTGTCGTCCAGCAGGTAGACGTCCTGGGGCACCAGCCCGATGCCGCGTTGCCACGCCTCGATGTCGGCATCGATGGGTCGACCGTCGACTTCGATGGTCCCGCCACTCGGTTGGTAGAGCCCCAGGAGGAGATCGACCAGCGTGGTCTTGCCGGCGCCGGACGAGCCGACCACCGCGAGCGATGCGCCGGCCTCGAGCTCGACGTCGACATCGCACAGCGCCGGCTCCTCGGCGTTGGGGTAGCGGAACTCCAACGAACGGATCGTCACCTTCTCCTCGATCGGGAGCGGTTCGACGATTCGGGTCCTCGGCTCGACCGCGGGGAGGACACCGACATCGGCGAGCACGATCTCGATGCCGTTGATCGCGACGCGCAACTGGGTGTTCGACGCCATGAGCCGGACGGCGCTCGGCATCATCCGGAACCCGGCCGCGAGGAACAGCGCGAGGGTCGCCGTCCCCGAGCTCGGGTCACCTCCCGAAAAGATGACGACGCACATCAGTGCGATGCCGAAGATGAGCACCATCTCGAACACGTACCGGGGAGCTTCACCGAGAAACAACGCCATGCGTTGCGCCGTCGCCTGACGACCGCGCGCCGCGCGATACCCGGCCACGAAGTACGGCTGGGTCCCGCGGACGCTGATCTCCTTGATCCCCCCCAGTCCCTGAAGCGACGCTTTGAACTGGGTACGGCTGGTTTCGTTCAATTCCTCGCCGGCTGTCCGTGCCCTGGTGCGGGACGCCCGGTGGAAGCCGTAACCGACCACCGAGAAGTACGCCAGGGCGGCAACGGCCGTCCCGGGACGGAGCACGAGCAGGACCGCGCCGACGGCGAGAATCGTCGCCGCCTCGGTGATGATCTGCATCACACCGTTCACCACGGTGAGATAGGCCTGGTTCACGGACGTGTTGAGCGTCCGCAGGAGTTCGGCCGTGTTGCGCTGCACATGGAAGCCGTACGGGCCGTACATGTAGCGGATGAAAAGGTCCGTGGCGCGTTCGGCCGCGTGGTGGTTCGTGAACCCCAGCACCCACCACCGGACGGTGAGCGTGAACAGCCCCTTGCACAGGAACATGGCGAATATCACGACGGCCAACTCGACCGCGAACGTCGATTTGTCGGGTTTTCCCAGCAGGCGCCAGAAATCACCGGTGATGCCGGTGGTCACGCGCCCGTTCGTGAGGAGCTCGGTGAGCGGCAGGATCAGGCCCAATCCGATGATGTCGAACAGGGCGATTCCGAGCAGGCCGAACGTCGCGACGTTCATCTTGCGCCTGGCTGCACGTGGATACGACGCGTACAGCGAGCGCATCAACTTGAACACGTCGGTGTTCCTTCCATCGGGTCTCCCGCGGTATGAGCAACGGGTACAGTACTCGGTTCCGATCTCCCGACGATGGCCAGGCAGCGCCGAAGAGTCCCGCGGCTGCCGGGCGATGTGCGGGGTCGTGGGGCGACAGCGTGGGGGCTTCGCCGTTGCTGGAATACCTGTACGCTTCAGCCGCCGTGCGACGACCATTCCGGCTTCCGCCGACGTCCGCGACATCCCATCACCGTCCCGGACGCGAACCTGAAAGATGAGCGAGCTGAACGATCGTGAAGCGCTGCCCGCGACGCGGGTCACGGTCATCGTCCCGTGTTACAACCACGAACGGTATCTCACGACGATGATCGATTCGCTCAAGCGCCAGACGTTCACCGACCTCGCGGTCGTCGCCGTCGACGATGCCTCCACCGACAACAGCGCTGCGGTCATGCGCAAGGCCCTGAGCACATGTGATTTTCCGAACCGGTTCATCGAGCACGACCAGAACACGGGGTTGTGCCGGTCGCTCAACGACGCGCTGAGGCTCGTCGAGTCCGAGTACGTGGCGACCATCTCCTCGGACGACTGGATCTACCCACACGCGCTGGAACGGCTCGTCGCCCGTTTCGACGAGGCAGGCGAGACGTGCGCGGTGTGTTACGGCGACGCCGACGAAGTGGATGCCCACGGGAAACCGCTCGGCACGACGTTTCTCGAAAAGCGCATCGGCGACGACCCACGCCCGGATCGCCGAGTCGCCCCGGACCTGATGCGCATCAATTTCGTGCCACCGCTGGCCACACTGGTACGCGTCGACGCCGTGCGCCAGGTCGGTGTCTACGACGAGCGTCTGCTCACCGAGGACTTCGACATGCTGATCCGATTGGCGACCCGGTTCTCCTTCGCCCATGTTCCCGAGGCGCTCGGCGCCTATCGGGTGTTGGAGCACTCGCTCACCTCGCTCGCCTTCGGCGACAACCGGCAACGGAGCAGGGAGGACAAGATGGTGTCGATCCCCAAAGCACTGAACGTCGACCCCGAGACCGACGCAGCCGCCGTCGAGAGGCTGCGGCACCTCACCACCCTGTATTACCTGGACGGCGGCGCCCCCGAGATCGTCGCCCGTCAGTTCCGCCTCATCACCCGCTACCGGTGGCGGCCCATGACCTTTGCGTATCTCGTCGCGGCAAAGATGGGTCTGCCCGGGACCTGGCTCCACCGCGCCAAGCGGCTCGCCAAACTCGGCCGTTTCCAGTGACCGTCCGTATGACGCCGACGCCTCCGTGTCGATGCCGCGTGCGCACCGATGTGGTGACCCCCTCGTTCCGACGTCCCGCAGGTGACCCGAAACGGCCGTCGCTAATCTGAGCGGCGCCATGGGATCACCGAATCTGATCGTCGCCGGTGTCATGAAATGTGGGACGTCGTCACTGCACGGCTACCTCGCACAGCACCCTGACGTCTTCATGACAGACCCCAAAGAACCGCACTCGCTCATGTTGTGCGAGACCGACGACGGCGTGCGGACGGAGTGGAATGCCCTGTTCGCCGACGCCGGCGACGCCATCATCCGGGGCGAATCGTCCACCAACTACTTCCACATGCCCGGCATGGCCGAGCGGATGCGTCGCCTCACCGATGCGCCCAAGCTCATCATCGTGTTCCGCAACCCGGTGGACCGCGTGTGGTCGCACTACACCTGGCTCCGTCGACTCGGGTTGGAACGGCGCAGCTTTCGGCGCGCGTTCGATGCCGAGACCGGCATCGAACCCGACCCGTCGATGCTGGTGATGATGACGGTGAAGAACTACGAACGGATCAGCAGCTACCCGCATCTACTCGAGCGGTATCTCGCCCAGTTCGACCGCGACGACATGCTCCTCCTCACCACCGAGGCCCTTGCCGCGGACGGCCCCGGCACCGTCCGGAGGTGTTACCGCTTCCTCGGACTGGACGATCACCTGCCCGACACCGGTGGGCGGGAGAATGTCACCGTGGCGCGTCGGTTCCCCCGGTCTTCTCGGGTGCTCCTCGGTTACGACGTCACCCACCCTGACGACCGGCGCCCCGAAGCCCGCCTGATCCGCAGTTTCCTGCGGGCTCGGGAGGCGAACGGGCCCGTCCGGCGGGTTTCCGATCGCGTCGGGTCACGGCTCGCGGTCGTGGCCAAACCCGATGAAGTGCTCGGCGCGGACGATCGCCGTTCGCTCGTCGATCACTACCGCGACGACGTCACCCGCCTGCGGGCGCTCACCGGTTGCGACTTCGCCGAATGGGACGACGACTTCCCCCGAACCTGAACCGCACCCGACAGTGTGTGGCGGCGTCGGCCGCCCCGTCGACCCGCCCGGTGCCACCGGCGTCCCCACGGACGCGGCAGGCTCATGCCGTAGAAGACGGCCTTTGACCTGGCGCACTCTGGCTCGGATGCGACCCGCCCGCGGACGGAGCTTCGAACGTCGCGGCGCTGACGACCCAACCCGTCGACCGGCGTTCGGTCTGAAGCTGGATGACCCCGTTCGCGGTGCGATAGACGCAGGTCCCCTCGGCGAGGGAGGCGTCGGTGGTGCAGCCGCGTACCCACGCGGTCGTCACCGGAACGGCGAAGATGCCCTCGACCGCCGTCGTATCGGCGACACGTGCAGCAGCTTCGCGGTCCTGTGCACGCCAGGCGTCTACCAGATCTGCGGCTGCCTGGGTGCTCGACACGGCCCCGGAGGGTGCCGACCCCGGCCCCGTCGTAGGCGGCGGGGACGTCGACGGCCGGCCACCCGACATGGTGACCGGCGCGGCGACCGATCTGGGCTGCGGTGCGCCGGGTTGTCGAGCCAAGGCGATGACGACTGCGACGACGACGATCGCTGCGGCGGCCACGACCAGCGCCGTGGCCCTGCGTCGACTGTGGGGTCGGTTGGGAAGGTGCCCGCGGCCTGCTTCGCCGAGTTCGGGCCACGTTGTCGGGATCGGTGCGGAACGCCCCAGTCGATCCAGCGCGCGGGCCAGTTGGTCGTCGGTGTCAACGGACATGTCGTGCCTCCTCTGTGACCGTTGATGCGCTGCCGAGAAGTCCGCGCAATGTGGCGAGTGCTCGGCGCAGATGAGTCTTGACGGTGCCGAGCGACAGCCCGTCTGCTCCGGGCCAGGTTCAGCACGATCGAACGCAC
>CAZEAV010000193.1:305-1143 GCA_964510215.1 uncultured Iamiaceae bacterium | reverse complement strand
CGACAGCCCGGTGGCCGTGGCGATCTCCGGGTCGGACAATCCGAGCCAATACCGGCAGACCACGCAGACGCGCTGGTTCGGGCTCAGGCGCTCAAGGGCGGATGCGACCAACCAGTGATCATCGGTGCGACGCATCGGATCGGGGTCCGGCAAGCGGGCTGCGTCGCTCGGGTCGTGAGCGACGCGCAGATCGAGGCGATGGCGCCGGGAGCGCCGAGAGAATCTGCTCCGAGCCAGGTTCAGCACGATCGAACGCACATAGGCCTCTACCCGGTCGGCATCGCGGACCCGTTCCGGACGTTCGTAGAGGCGGGTGTAGGCCTCCTGGACCAATTCCTCGGCAACCTCGGCGTCGCCGACCGTCAGCCAGGCGAGACGGAACAACTCGTCGCGGCCGGTCATGTACAGGTGTGCCACGTCCTCTCGGGTCAGCGCCGTGGTGTCGGTTCGGATGCGAGTCGCGCCCATCACCGGTACAGACTCACAGGCGGTCGTTCTGGATGACATCGGATTCCGTAACGTCGCGGTGCGGGGGTCCCGTTCTCTCTCCGCACGCCCTCGGTGGCACCTTGGGCGGATCGGCCGGGGGCCACGTAGACTGCGATGACCACAATCACCGATCTCCCGGGGGATTTCGAATCATGGCCGGATCAGTCATCATCGCCGGAGCTCGTACTCCGATCGGCAAGCTTTCCGGGGCGGCCGCCTCGCTGAGCGCGACCGATCTGGGTGGCGTCGCGATCAAAGAAGCGCTTCAACGCGCCGGCATCGACGGCGAGCAGGTCGACTATGTGTTCATGGGTCACGTGCTCCAGGCCGGCGCCGGGCAGATCACCGC
>CAZEAV010000193.1:0-295 GCA_964510215.1 uncultured Iamiaceae bacterium | reverse complement strand
TCAGGCCGCGGTCAACGGTGGCATCCCCATGAACGTCCCGGCCAACACCATCAACAAGGTGTGCCTGTCGGGCATGAACGCGATCCACCTGGCCGATCTGATGATTCGTGCCGGTGAGGCCGACATCGTCGTCGCCGGTGGCATGGAGTCCATGACGAATGCTCCGTATCTGTTGCCCGGTGCCCGCGCCGGGTACCGCATGGGCGACAAGTCCGTGGTCGATTCGATGATGTACGACGGGCTCTTCTGCGCCTTCGACCAGTGCGCGATGGGTCTGGGCACCGAGAAGTACGCC
>CAZEAV010000192.1:5497-5962 GCA_964510215.1 uncultured Iamiaceae bacterium | reverse complement strand
TGGTGCTGTTGGTGTCCGGCGGGCACACGATGCTCGTGGCGCTGCGGTCACCCACCGACTATCAGGTGCTGGGTGCCACCCTGGACGACGCCGCCGGCGAGGCCTATGACAAGGTGGCCCGCTACCTGGGCCTGGGCTATCCGGGTGGCCCGATCATCGACCGTCTGGCGACCGAGGGCGACGCCGATGCCGTGGCATTTCCGCGGGCGATGCGTGGCGACAGCCTCGACTTTTCGTTTTCGGGTCTGAAGACGTCGGTGATCAACCACGTCCGGTCGCATCCCGAGGTAGCGACCGAGGACGTGGCGGCGAGCTTCCAGGCGGCGGTGGTGGACGTGCTCACCGCCAAGGCCGTGGACGCCTGCCGCGCGCACGGTGTCTCCACCCTGGTCATCGGGGGCGGCGTGGCGGCCAACTCCCGGCTGCGGGAGCTGGCCGGGCAGCGGGCCGCCCGGGCGGGCGTGA
>CAZEAV010000192.1:0-5487 GCA_964510215.1 uncultured Iamiaceae bacterium | reverse complement strand
GCGGTGGTCGACGTGCTGGTGGACAAAGCGCTCCGGGCAGCCCGCCGGGTCGGCGCGAAAGGGATCTGTCTGGGTGGCGGGGTGGCGGCCAACTCGGCGCTGCGGGCACGTATCACCGAGGTGTGCGCCGCCGAGGGGCTGCACACATTTCTGCCCGATCGGGCGATGTGCACCGACAACGCGGCGATGATCGGTGCGGCCGCGTGGCACCGCCTGGCGGTGGACGGGCCGAGCCCGCTCGATCTGGGAGCGGCACCCGGCCTCGGACTCGCCTGACGCGCGGGCGGAACGATTGGCGATGGGCCGACACATTTCCGGTACCTTTTGCCGCCGTCGTCTGCAAGACTGCGCCGATGGGGCTGTTCTCGAAACGTCGGAACGCCGGGTTCGATCCGGAGTTGTGGTCGGACCCGAACGAGCGGGCAAAAGCGCGTGGAACGGGTTCGTGGTTCGACGATCTGGGCCAGGACGAGCCAGGCCTGGACGATCTGGAGACCAATGCCGGCGCCCGATTCGACGACGACGACTCCGGCTGGCTCGACCACGACCCGGGTGAGGCCGTCCGCCGCTCCCGGCGCTGAGCCCTGAAGTTGCCCACCGGGCACCGAGCGGTGCGGCGCCTCACGAACGTGCGGGGCGACGGGCGCGAAGATGCAGAAAGTAGGGGGCCACGCGCGTGTCGGCGAGCTCGGGATGCGCCGCGACGGCCTCCTCGCTCGCCCGCGGCTCGCCGGCCTGCTCGAGCGCGAACCCCGCGGCCGAGATCCCGTTGATCCAAGCGGCGAGCGTGAGCGGAAACCTCGGAACGACGAACGGCTCGTGGCGCGCCCCGGTTGCCTCGTTGGCACCCTGGAACAGCCAACGCTCGGTGTGGGGCGCGGTGTCGAAGTAACTGCGCGCCGTCGTGGGGCCCGCCGGACCTTCTGGTGGGGCAGCGGTCTGAGCCTGCACGCGCGCCATCACGTCGGTGCACGGGTGGGTGAGCGAAAGCTGCACGAACCCGCCGGGCCGCACCACACGCGCCACTTCGACGAGGACGCGGTCGGGGTCGGGCATGTCCATGAGGCTCATGAACGCGACGGCGAAATCGAAGCTCGCAGCTGGAAAGGGCAACGCGCGGGCGTCGGCCCGAACCACGTCCAGCGCTCGCTCGGACCCCTCGTCGTGGCGGGCCGCGCCGATCATTTCGGCGGAGATGTCGACGCCGACCATCGAGGCGCCCCGTGCGGCGACCTGCCGGGTGTTGTGGCCTTCCCCGCAGCCGACGTCCAAGCCCATCAGGCCCGCGACGTCGGGCAACATCGCCAGGAACGCCGGCGTGTTGCATGCGTCGCGGTACACGTCGTAGCCGGCGCGTGAGAGTTCGATCCATGTCGACGCGTTCGCGTCCCAGGCCCTGCCCACCTCCGCGGCGTCCATGGATCTCCATCCTGTCAGCAGCTCCGCCGGCCTGCACCGTCGAACGGTGCCGGTCACCGTTCCGCCGCTCGCTGGGTGCCTCAGTGCTTCAGTTCGCCGGCGTTCACCAGCAGATGCTGGCCCGTCACCGCTTTGGCGAGTTCCGAACAGAAGAACGTCACCACGTCCGCCACTTCGTCGTCGCCGGTCATGCGCTGCAGCGGAAACGAGCCGGCGATGTCGTCGACGACCTGTTCCGGGGTCTTGTCCTCGGTGGACGACCGGTAGTCGATGAGCATCTGCACCGGCGGGCCCATCATCCACGACGGCACGACCATGTTCACCCGGATGTTGTCCGGACCCAGCTCGTCGGCCAGGTGGTAGACCGCCGAAAGCAGTGCCGCCTTGGAAGCGGCATAGCCCGCCTGGGGCAGATTCGGCAGGAACATCGACTGCGAACCGATCAGCACGATCGACCCGCCACCGGCGTCGCGCATTGCCGTCGCGGCGGCACGCACGATGTTCAGCGACCCCAGCACGTTCGTGTCGAATGCCCGGCGCCACTGGTCGGCTTTCATGTCGAAAAGGCCGCCCCACGCGTTGTCGTACGCGGCCACCTGCACCAACGCGTCGATCGTTCCGAATCGCTTCAGGGTCGCGGCCACCAGCTCCTCGCATGCTTCGGGGTCGGTGAGATCGGTGGGGTGGGCCAACACCGTCGCGCCGGTCGGGTCGACCTCGGCGGCGACGTCGGCCAGCGTGTCGCCGTGGCGTGCCGCGATGACGACCTCGGCGCCTTCGCGTCGGGCGGCCAATGCGCACTCGCGCCCCAGGCCGGTGCCCACCCCGGTGATCAGCACCACGTCGTTCTCCAGCAGCATCGTCTGGGCACCTCGTCTCGTCCGGGCCCCGGCGCGCCGCGCGCCGGGTGGGCCGGGACGTTACCGGACAGGCGGTACGGCTCAGGCCCGGCCCAGCCGGGCCAGATCCCACGGTCGGGCGTCCTCGATCTCCGAGGCGATCTGAAGGAGCAACGCGTCGGCGCCGAAGTCGGCCGAGAGCATCGCCCCCACCGGCTGGCCGGTCGCGTCGTCGAAACCCATGGGAAGGGTGATCGCCGGGGTGCCGGCCGCATTCGCCAGTGGCGTGTAGGGCATCCACGCGGCGATCCGCTCCAGCAACGGCTCGAAGTCGACCCGGGGGGACAGATACCCCAGATCCGGGGGCACGCGGGACAGTGTCGGGCTGAGAATCACATCGAAGTGCCGGTGCCAGTCGGCCATGCGGGCCCGGACCTGGCGGAGTCGTCGGGACACTCCCACGATGCGGCCCGGGTGCGCCCGGAACGACGCCGCCATACCTTTCGAGAACTTGGTGAGCTTGTCGGGCCGGTAATGCCGACCGTGCGCGATGCGGGCCGTGCGCGTCGCCGCGAACACCAGAAACCGGTAGTAGAAGATGAAGTCGTCGCGGAACACTTCAGGGGGCACCGGCACCTCGGTGGGCTCGACGTGATGGCCAAGTTCGCCGAGGAGCTCGGCGGTGGCATCCAGCGTGGCCCGGGTGGGCGCGTCGATGGTGACCGTGCCGGGTATCTCACCCAACACCCCGACCCGCAACCGCCGCGACGGCGGTCCGGTGACCTCACCCATCGGCGGAAGGTGCCGTGGCCGGAAGACCCGTTCCATCTCGCCGTACCAGCGGGCGGTGTCGCGCAGGGTGCGGGTCACGACTCCGTCCACCGAGATCGAGATCGGCAGGTTGCGTTCGTCCGGGTGGCGCCGCAGCCGGCCCAGGGTCGGCTTGAGCCCGACGAGCCCGGCGCACGCCGCGGGGATGCGGATCGATCCGCCGCCGTCCACGGCGTGGGCGAGCGGTACGACCCCGGCGCCGACGAGTGCCGCGGACCCGCCGGAGGAACCACCCACGGTGTGCTGGGGGTTCCACGGGTTGCGGGTGGGGTCCCTGTCCGGGAACTCCGTCGAGGGCACGAACCCCCACTCGGGCATCGTCGAGGTGCCGACGATCGTGAAACCCATGGTTTCCATGTCTTTCGCCAGGCCGCGGGTGCGCCGCTCGGGCGGGGCGTCGGCGAGCGCGGCCGCGCCCCAGGTGCAGGGCAGCCCGGCGACGGGGACCATGTCCTTGATGTAGGTGGGCAGTCCCTCGAAGGACCCGCGCCGCACATGCGTGCCGGGGCTCTCCGTGGCCTCGACGTACCGGTCGAAGGCGACCGCGCCGAGTTTCGCCTCCACGGCCCGTGCCCGTTCGATGGCCGCGGTGGTGAGCTCGATCGGGGTGAGCTCGCCCGAGTCCAAGGCGTCGATCGTCGCGATCGCGTCGAGTCGGGCGAGCTCGCGGTCGTAGACGTGTACAGCCGGGAGCCGTGGCGACTGCTCGCCTCGTCCGAGGGGACGAGCAGAGCCTGGCGGAGTCACGGCGTGAGCCTAATGACGCCCGCTGGCGGTGGTGAGGTGAATCCGCGCGACGCCGACAGTGCCCGCCGCCGGAAATTGCGTTCTACACTTGCGGCGCGCCCGAGTGGGCAGACCGGCTCCGGCCGGATCCGCGGATCGCTGAGAGGAGCCGAGGCATGGGCACACGGGTCGTGGTCTGGGGAACCGGCCTGGTCGGTTCCATGGTGATCGCCGAGATCGCCCGCCACCCGGCGTTCGAACTCGTCGGCGTCGGCGTTCACGACCCGGCCAAGGTGGGCCGCGACGCGGGAGAACTCGCGGGCATCGGACCGATCGGCGTCACCGCAACCGACGACCTCGACGAGTTGGTCGCCCTGGTGCCCGACGGCGTGGCCCACTACGGGCCCACAGCCGCGCATCCCAACAGCAACATCGAGGTGATCGGCTCGTTCCTGCGCGCCGGGATCGACGTCTCATCCACCGCCATGACGCCCTGGGTGTGGCCGTGGGCCCCCGCGAACCCGCCCGAGTGGATCGAGCCGATCGAGGCCGCGTGCGCGCACGGCGAGGCGAGCTGTTTCACCACCGGTATCGACCCGGGATTCGCGAACGACCTGTTTCCCCTCACCCTCATGGGGCTGTGCGGCGAGGTGCGGTCGGTCACCGCACGCGAGCTGCTCGACTACACCGACTACACCGGCGACTACGCCGACGAGATGGGCTTCGGCCGTCCCGCCGACCAGCAACCGATCCTGTCGATCCCCGAGGTGCTGATCCTCGCCTGGGGCGGGACGGTGCCGATGATCGCCCGGGCCGCCGGTGTCGCCCTGGACGGCATGACCACCACGTGGGACACCTGGGTCACCGACATCCCGATCGACACCGCGGTCGGCACGTTCGCCGCCGGCACGGTCGCCGCGGTGCGCTTCACGATCGACGGCATCGTGGGCGGCGAGAAACGGATCACCCTGGAGCACGTCAACCGGGTCGGGAAGGACTCCGCGCCGGACTGGCCGCGGGGCAACACCGACGACGTGTACCAGGTGATCATCGACGGCTCCCCGTCGATCCACCAGGAGACCGCGTTCCGATTCACCGACGGATCCGGTCGCACCCCCGCCGTGGCAGGGTGTCTGGCCACCGGACTGCGGGCGCTGAACGCCCTGCCCGCGGTGATCGCCGCACCGGCGGGGTTCGTCACGCCCTTGGAGCTGCCCCTCGTTCCCGGAGCGGGGACCATCCGCTGACGCAAGGCCGGCCCAACCGGGGCGAAAACAGGAATTGGCACTCTCGGTTTGCAAGTGCCAGTGCGCGGATCTACACTTAGCAGTCTCACGGTGAGAGTGCTAACGCCTCGTGCGGCAGGCCCAACTCACAGTGTGGCACATCCTTCCCTATCCGTCGCAGAACCCAAGGAGTCGTCCATGAGTTTGCAGCCGCTCGAAGACCGCATCGTGGTCAAGCCCAGCGATGCCGAGCAGACCACCACCAGCGGTCTGGTGATCCCGGACACCGCACAGGAGAAGCCCCAGCAGGGCACTGTGCTGGCGGTGGGCCCCGGTCGCCGTTCCGACACTTCCGGGGAGATCATCCCGGTGGACGTCGCAGAAGGCGATGTCGTCGTCTACTCCAAGTACGGCGGCACCGAGATCACCGTCGACGGTGACGATGT